>JBCCSW010000222.1:0-7152 GCA_039199465.1 Pseudomonadota bacterium | reverse complement strand
GGCGCCGACGCGCTGCTCGACAGCCTCGTCACGCTGCCCGGTTTCGACAGCGCCGCCGCGGGCGAGGCGCTGGACGATCCGATCCGACGGCCTGCCATCGTGTGGGAGGGGCCGCCCGCCGATCTCGGCCTGCGCCTCCGCACGGGCGGTGGCGCGGCGGATCAGGGCACGTAACGCGGGTCTTCCAGATCCAGCTCGGCCGGGTCGCGGCGGATCCCCGACACCCAGCGCAGCACCGCCATCAGATAGGCGGCCGTCACGCCGCCGACCGGGATCGCCGGGTAGAGCGGGCTGCCGCGCAGCTCGGCCAGGAAATACGCGGTGGCGATGCCCGCCAGCCCGCCCATCGCCGTCCACACGATGCCCGAGCGCCATCGGGCAAGCGCCAACACGGCCACCGCCGGCGCCACGGCTGCGATCATCAGCACGATGACGAAGTTCACGAAGGCCAGCGTCGCGTCGATCGTGACGACCAGCGTGCCGGCCCGCGTCGCCTCGCTGACGCCGGCGATCATGAAGGCGATCATGGCGATCACGATCGTCGCGCTCGCCGGTGCGACGACGAAGCCGGCGACGAGCCTGGTCCAGGGATTGCGCACGTGGCGCGGCCAGAGACGGTCGCGGAAGGTCTGCATGGCTGCACCGTGTAGCGGTGGCCCGCCGCCGCCGCAATCGTCGAGCGGGGCCCGTCATCAGGCCTGTCATGAGGCCTGTCATCTGGGCCAAGCGGCCTTGCGCCGCGCTGCGTTGGCAGGCCCGCCGCGGAGCGATAGATTACCGATCGTCCAGCCAGCGGAGGAAGTCATGAACGAGCAGAGCCCGATCCGGGCCGCGGACGGCGCGGCTGCCGGCGCCAAGGCCAGCAAGCAGCGCTTTGTCTGGGAAGACCCTTTCCTGCTGGAAGACCAGCTGACCGATGACGAGCGGATGATCCGCGATGCCGCACGCGCCTTCGCCGAGGACAAGCTGGCGCCCCGCGCCATCGATGCCTTCGCCGAGGAGAGGACAGATCCCGAGATCTTCCGCGAGATGGGTGCGCAGGGCCTGCTGGGTGTCACCATTCCCGAGGAGCATGGCGGGGTCGGCGCCTCCTATGTCGCCTATGGCCTCGTCGCGCGCGAGGTAGAGCGGATCGACAGCGGCTATCGCTCGATGATGTCGGTGCAGTCCTCGCTGGTCATGCACCCGATCAACGCCTTCGGCTCGGATGCGCAGAAAGCGACGTATCTGCCCAAGCTGGCGAGCGGGCAGCTGATCGGCTGCTTCGGTCTGACCGAGCCGGATGCGGGGTCCGATCCTGCCGGCATGAAGACGGTCGCGAAGAAGACCGACGGCGGCTACCGACTGTCCGGCGCCAAGATGTGGATCTCGAACAGCCCGATTGCCGATGTGTTCATCGTCTGGGCGAAGTCCGAGGCGCATGGCGGTGCTATCCGCGGGTTCATTCTCGAAAAGGGGATGAAGGCCCTGTCGGCGCCAAAGATCGAGGGCAAGCTCAGCCTGCGCGCCTCGATCACCGGCGAGATCGTGATGGACGGCGTCGAGGTCGGCGAAGAGGCGCTGCTGCCGGGCGTCGAGGGGCTGAAAGGCCCGTTCTCCTGCCTGAACGTCGCGCGCTACGGCATCTCCTGGGGTGTGATCGGCGCGGCGGAATTCTGCTGGCACGCCGCGCGTCAATACACGCTCGACCGGGTGCAGTTCGGCCGCCCGCTGGCGCAGACGCAGCTTGTGCAGAAGAAGCTGGCGGACATGCAGACCGAGATCGCTCTCGGCCTGCAGGGGTCGCTGCGCGTCGGGCGCCTGTTGGACGAGAAGCGCATGGCGCCCGAGATGATCTCGATCGTGAAGCGCAACAACTGCGGCAAGGCGTTGGACATCGCGCGCATGGCCCGCGACATGCACGGCGGCAACGGCATCTCGGGCGAGTACCAGGTGATGCGCCATATGGTGAACCTGGAGACGGTGAACACCTACGAGGGTACGCATGACATCCATGCGCTGATCCTCGGCAGGGCGCAGACGGGCCTTCAGGCGTTCTTCTGAGCGAGGTGGGCTGCGCGCGGCTGGTTGAGCGAAGCCGAGCCCGAGAGGGCCGGCAGAGCCCGCTCATGCGTCTCGACCTCACCCATTGGTTTCGGCGATTGGTTTCTATGTCCAACCGACGGGTTTGAGTTTGTGGCCCAGGGGCGGGCGTTCGTGTCATGGGCGTCGGGGCGCTTGGACCCTGGCCACGAGATGAGATCATGGACATTGCCACCCTCGGCGCCTTCGTTGCCGCGTCGACCCTACTGCTGATGATCCCGGGGCCGACCGCGCTGCTGATCGTCGCCTATGCGATCAGCCAGGGCCGGCGCGTCGCTGCGGCGACGGCCGCCGGCGTCGCGCTGGGCGATCTGGTGGCGATGACGGCCTCGCTGGCCGGCCTTGGCGCGCTGCTCAGCGCCTCTGCCGAGCTGTTCACGGCCGTGAAGCTGATCGGCGCCGCGTATCTGGTGTGGATGGGCGTCGCGATGTGGCGCGGCGCGGGCCGCATCCCAGACATGCCGGCCGGACCCGACCAGACGGCAAACGTCGCGGCTCAGGGCGCCATCCCGACCGCGCGCGTGTTCCGCGATGCCTTCGTGGTGACGGCGCTCAATCCGAAGTCCATCGTGTTCTTCATCGCCTTCGTGCCCCAGTTCATCGATCCCGGCGCCGCCTATCTGCCGCAGGCGGCGATCCTGACGGCGATCTTCGTCGGCCTCGCGCTGCTGAACGCGCTGGCCTATGCGCTGCTGGCCGATGGTGTCGGGGCGCGCCTTCGCCGCCCAGCGGCGCGGCGTCTGATGTCACGGGCCGGCGGCACGGCGTTGCTTGCCATGGCAGGGCTGACGGCCACCGCGCGCCAGTCCTGATGGCTGCAGCGCCGCCGCCGAGCACGGTCTCCTCCACGCCGCACCGCCTGTCGGTTCCGACCCCACAACGCAGGCCCGCCCCGGTTGAGCCTGCCCTGCTCCAGCCCCGCCCGCTTATGCCCGGCCTGGGTCGGGCGTGAGCATGGCGGGCGCCATGGCGGGCAGCGGCGCTGTTCGCGGCATCAGGTTCGTGCTGCTGGCGGTGGTCTTGTTCGCCGCGCAGGACGGCATCTCGACCTATCTGGCCGAGCGCTATCCCGTCCCGTTCTTCGTGATGATCCGCTACTGGTTCTTCCTGGCCTTCGTGCTGGCGCTCGCGGCGCGGCTGCAGGGCGGTGTCCGGGCGGCGAGCCGAACCGCCATGCCGGTGCTGCAGGCGGCCCGCGGCATCCTGCTGGTGGTGCAGATCCTGGTGATCGTCACCAGCTTCGATCTGATCGGCCTCGGCGCCACGCATGCGATCTTCGCGCTGCATCCGCTGCTGGCCACGCTGCTGGCGGTGCCGATCCTGGGCGAGATCGTGGGTTGGCGACGCTTGGCGGCGGTGGCGACGGGCTTCCTCGGCGCGCTGGTGATCATGCGCCCCGGCGGCGAGCTCTTCCAGGTGGAGGCGCTGGTCGCCCTCGCCTCGGCCGTCATGTTTGCCTTCTATACCGTGCTGACGCGGCTGACCTCGACCGCCGACGGATCCGCGCAGCCGGCGTTCTTCTACACCGGCGCCGCGGGCGCGGTGACGGCGACGCTGGCCGGCATCTGGTTCTGGACGCCGATGACGCCCGGCGACTGGGGCTGGCTGGGCGTGCTCTGCATCACGGGCATGTCGGGGCATTACTGCCTGATCCGGGCGCTCGACGCGACCGAGGCGGTGCGTATTCAGCCCTTCGTCTATCTGCAGATGGTGTTGTCCCAGGTCATCGGCTTCCTCGTGTTCGGCGAGGTCGTGGCCTGGTCGACGCTGGTCGGCATGGCGCTGATCATCGGGGCCGGGCTCTATGCGATCTGGCGCGAGGCCCAGCTGCTGCGCGCAGGCGGCGCCGAGGTGCGAGCGGCGCGCTAGCCGAGCGCCCGGCCCGACACCAAAGCGTTCGGCACGGTCAGCCGGCGCGTCTCGGCAGTGGCCAGCAGGCGGCCATGGGCGATGCCGCGGCGGTTCTGCAGCGTCCGGTCGATCAGGGCGGCGATATCGGGATGCGCCGCATCCGCCGCACCCAGCGCCACCAGCACCGCCGCGATCACCGCCTGCGCCGCCCGGTCGGCGCCGTCGTCGATCTTCACCGCCACGCCAAGCCCGCGTGCCGGCAGGGCCGCGGCATAGACGCCCTCGGCCCCGGATTTCATCACCGCCCGGCCGGCCGTCGCCTGCAGCAGGATCGTGTTCGCCCGCCCGCGCCCGGCCACAAGGACCGGATGCGCGGCCATCGCCCGGCAGAGCCGCCCGGCCGCGTCGCGATGAGTGGCACCAAGCCCCGCGGGCGTGCCGAGCCGGGCAAACCCCGTCGCCAGCGCCGCCAGCGACATTGCGTGGTTGGGCGCCGAGCAGCCGTCGACTGCGTAAGGGCCGAGATCGGCACCCGTCATCTCAGAGAGCCCGGCCATGACGGCCCGCTGCACCGGGTGGTCGATCGAGAGATAGTCCCGGCCGCCGCCCAGATCCCTGGAGGCGGTCAGGAAGCCTGCATGCTTGCCCGAGCAATTGTTGTGGCGCTGGTCGGGGGCGGTGCCCGCCCGGGCCAGGGCATGGGCCGCAGCCTCGTCCAGCGGTGGATGCGCACCGCATGCCAGCGCCGCCTCGCCGAGGCCGAGCGACGCGAGCCAATCCGTCAGGAGCCCCACATGCTCGGGCTGGGCCGAGTGGCTGGCGCAGGCGAGCGCCAGATGCCGCGTGCCGAGGCCCGCCCGATCCGCGGCCCCGCTCGCGACCAGTGCCATGGCCTGCAGCGGCTTCGACGCGGAGCGCGGCAGGATCGCCCCATCGAGAGCGCCGAGGCCGGCGACGACTTGCCCCTCGGGCGTCGCCACGGCGACCCGGCCGCGATGCACGCTTTCCAAGACCGGTCCGCGCCAGACCTCGGCCAACACCGGATTGGCGGGCTGTGCATGCGCCCTGCCTTCCGATCCAGCCTTGCCCGGATGCGGGTCGTCGGTCATCGGCCTGGCGGTGGTGGGCGCAGCGCTATTCGTCCAAGAGCTCGCCCTGGAACTCCTCGCCCAGGGCCTCGCGCAGGCGCTGGAAGCTCAGGCGCAGGCGGGATTTCACGGTGCCGAGCGGGGTGCCGAGTTCGTTGGCGATCTCGCTCTGCGACATGCCGGCGAAGAACGACAGGCGGATGACGACGAGCTGATCCTCGCTCAGCGCCGACAGCGCCCGGCGCACCAGCGTGTCTCGCTGGTCATGGGCGACCTCATGCTCGGCCCCGCGGATCGGGTCAGGGGCGAAGAGCGGATCCTGCGGATCGGGCGCGGGCCGGCGTTGGCGGCGGATCAGGTCGATGCGCTTGTTCCGCGCGATGGTGTAGATCCAGGTCGTGGCGCCGCCGCGCCCGGCATTGAACTGCCGCGCCTGGCGCCAGAGTGTCACCATGACCTCCTGCACGCCCTCCTCCGCCTCCTCGTGGCTGGCGCCTGCAGCCATGAAGAAGGCTTTCACCCGGCCGGCATAGCGGTCGAACAGCACGACGAAGGCCGGCCGCGAGGCATCGGCGGCGATCATCGCCAGCAGCGCCTCGTCGCTGGCGCGGGTCGGGTCCTGGCGGTCGGCGAGGGAGGCGACTGGCTGCTCGGACGCTGCCGGGACACGACGGCCCGATGCGCCGCCTGACCGGTCGGCGGTGCCGTCCCCCGAGCGGTCATCGGAAGCGTTCGAGGCGGCAAGCTCCGCCGCCAGGTTCCCAGCGAGGTCCCCGGTCATACCGTCTTCGTCCGCGTCCGCCCCGGTATCGATACCGGTGACCGCGTCCTTGTCATGGGTCACTTCGGGCCCATCCTCGCTGGCGCGGGGATGCTGCATTGCCGCGGGTAGGCGTCAAAGCCTTGACCGGCTTCCGTCCCGCCGCACCCTCGGGGTGGAATTCCGCGCCGGGGTCAGGGTATGCTCCGCGCCAAGATCAAACAAACACGTTTCCGAAACTAATCTGACGGGCAGCAGGCCGCGAGAGCCTGCGTCTTAGGGGCATGAGAGATGACAAACGCTACTGCGGTGCTGAGGGGCCTGGCCATGGCGGCCATGGCAGTAACGGTCACGGCGGGCGCAGCCATCGCGCTGACCGCCAATCGCGTCGACGCCAAGCGGGACTGGTCCATCTTCGAGGCGGAGGGCGAGAGCGGCAAGGTCTGCTGGATCGTCACCCAGCCGAAATCGAGCGCGGCCTTTCGCGACGGCAAGAGCGTCGAGGTCCGGCGCGGCGATATCTTCCTGATGGTCGCGGTTCGGCCAGCCGAGAACGTGACGAATGAGGTCTCGTTCATCGCGGGCTACCCGTTCCAACAGGGCACGACGGTTGAGGCGAAGGTCGGCAGTGCCGAGTTCACCATGTTCACCGATGGCGAGAACGCCTGGCCGCGCTCGGCCGATGAGGATGACGACGTCGTGGGCGCCTTCCGCCGCGGCTCGAACGCCGAGGTGCGCGGTGTGTCCTCGCGCGGCACCACGACGGTCGACACCTTCTCGCTGCTGGGCTTCACCGCGGCGCTGCGGACGGCAACGGATCGCTGCGGCGGCTGAGCCGGTGCGCGCCGAAGCACCCATCGGCTGATCCGAAGCACCGCTCTGCCCTTTTCACGGCGAGCGCCCTGCTCTATCTGGGGCGCTTTCCGGGGAGAGACCGCCATGGCGCGGACGGCCGCGAGCGATAGCGTGACATCGAGGGGTGAGGCGCCGGTCAGGCCGCGCGCCGGCGCCATCGCGCCCGATTTCGCGACCCTGCCGCGGCGCGACGACGCCTTCGCGCGCCGGCCCCTCTATGGGCTCACGCGCCCGGCGATGCAGGCGGCGCTGATCGAGGCCGGCGTGCCCGAGAAGCAGGCGCGCATGCGCACCGGCCAGCTCTGGCAGTGGATCTATCAACGCGGCGTCACCGACTTCGCCGAGATGACGAACATGTCGAAGGCGCTGCGCGCTGATCTCGACGCCGCCTTCACGCTCGCCCGGCCGGAGATCGTCACCCGCCAGGTGAGCCGGGATGGCACTCGCAAATATCTGCTGCGCATCGCCGGCGGCCACGAGGTCGAGGCGGTATACATCCCCGAGGAGAGCCGCGGC
>JBCCSW010000221.1:0-7161 GCA_039199465.1 Pseudomonadota bacterium | reverse complement strand
GCGCGAAGGTCTTCTCTGAGCCCCCGTGGCGCCCGGCATGCGACCGGGCATCTAGAATGCCGAACTCTGATAAGAACCCCGTCGCGTCTGTGTGCGGCGGGGTTCTTCTTTTCGCCCCTTCTACACGAGGCGCCCCGGCTTACGTGACAGCGGCGCAACGACCGGAAGGACCACATGCCCATCACCCTGCCCGACGCCCGTCTGCCCGACGGACTTCGGGTCTATGCCATCGGCGACGTTCATGGCGAACGTGACGCTGCTGCCCAGATCCTCGACCGGATAACTGCCGATCTGGCCTGCCGGCCGACGGATGACTGGCGCGAGGTCTGGCTCGGCGATCTGATCGACCGCGGACCCGATAGCGCCGGAGTGATGGATCTCGCCAATCGCGAGGCGGATCGCGCGCGGCGCACGGTCCTGCTCGGCAATCATGACGCCTTTCTGCGCGATTTTCTGGCCCATGCTGAGATCAGAACCCTGTCGTTCTGGCTGGACAATGGCGGCGTGCAGGCCTGTCTGTCCTGGGGCCTCGATGCCCAGCTGCTCGAACCCTGCAGGACGCGACAGCGCGCGGCGGATTTTCGCGACAGGCTGGCGGCGGCGATAACGCCGGCGCAGCATGCCCTGCTGGCGGGCATGCCGACCCGACTGGTGCTGGGCGATTTCGCCTTCGTGCATGCCGGCATCCGTCCGGGCGTGCCTTTCGCCGATCAGCACGAGGACGACCTGATCTGGATACGGCACGAGTTCCTGTACCACCCCGGCCCGCACGACCATGTCGTCGTCCACGGCCACACGCCGCGCCCGGAGATCGAGGTGATGCCCCAGCGCATCGGCATCGACACGGGTTGCGGCAAGGGCGGCACCCTGTCCTGCGTCGTGATCGAGAACGGGCTCGTCGCTGCGCTTGAGAAGGACGGGCCCGTCCCGCTCCTCTAGGCAGGCTCACCCAGCGTGACGCGACACCCAGTCGAGCGCGGCCTCGGTCTCGCCCCAGCCGCCACCGTGATCAGCCTCCGGCATTAGAAAGAAGCGCTTCTCGACATCGAGCGCCCGGTATAGCCGCTCGGCCTCCTCGGGTGGGATGACGCGGTCGCGGCCGGCAGCGGCGACCAGCGTCGGCGCGTCGAGCGCCGCCGCCCGGTCGATGCTCTCCCAACGCTCGTCCCACATCACCGCACAGGCCGGTAGCCACGGATAGTGGTGTTCGGCGACGGTGCAGAGCTCGGCAAATGGCATGTTGAGAACGATCGCCCGGGCGGGACGTTGCTCGGCGACCGCGACGGCGACCGCGGCGCCCAGACTGGTACCCTGCACGACCGGCGGGCCGTCCAACGGGCCGACCAGCCGCGGCAGCGCATCGTAGAGCGCCAGCGCATCGGCCGTCAGCGCCGCCTCCGAAGGCTGGCCCGGCGCACCGCCTGCGCCGCGATAGTTCAGGATCGCGAGGCCATAGCCGCGGATCGCGAACGGGGCGTGACGGATCGCAGCGCCGGGCGTGAAGCCAGCATTCCCGGTGAAGTGCAGGATCACCGGCCGGCCGTCGACCGGTGGCGAGACCCACGCGATCACCGGCGTACCGTCAACGCCCGCGAACTCAACGACGCGCCCGCGGGGCATCGCTGTGATCTCGCGGGCATCGAAGTCTTGGGCGAGCGGATAGATCAGGCTGCGGCGCTCGATCACGAAGGCGCCGACGACGACCGCCCAGACGAAGCCCGCGAGCAGCGCCATGCGCAGCAGGGCGGCACCGAGCCGCCTCACCCCTGACTAACCATGACCATGCACCCATCGATCCGCGCCATCACATCGGCGCGGAAGGAGGTGACGTCTCTGAACCGACGTGATCGCATCGCGATGGTTATGATGGCCGCTCTTGGGCTGTTCGTCTGCGTCGCGAGGCTCTTCGCGGGCCAGGCTGGGACGAGACAGGGCGGCGCGTAGCAGCTCGCCGCCCCTTTTCGACGATGTCTGAACCACCGCGTGCAGCGTTTTCAGAGCATGCGACCGAGATGCTGCCAAGGCAATGACGCCGGTAAGAGCTCGGATCACGCGACCTGCGGCAGCAGCGCCTCGATCGATCCCTTGGCATCACCGTAGTACATTCGGCTGTTGTCCTTGAAAAACAGCGGGTTCTCGATGCCGGAGTAGCCCCGGCCCTTGCCACGCTTCAGGATGAAGACCTGCCGCGACTTCCACACCTCAAGCACGGGCATGCCGGCGATGGGCGAGCCCGGATCGTCCTGCGCGGCGGGGTTTACGATGTCGTTGGCGCCGATGATGATGCTGACATCGGTCTCGGGGAAATCCTCGTTGATCTCCTCCATCTCCAGCACGATGTCGTAGGGCACCTTCGCTTCGGCCAGCAGGACGTTCATGTGGCCCGGCAGACGACCGGCGACCGGGTGGATGGCGAAGCGCACCGACTTGCCCCTGGCGCGCAGCTTGCGCGTAAGCTCGCTGACCGCCGCCTGGGCCTGCGCCACCGCCATGCCATAGCCAGGCACGATGACCACGCTGTCCGCATCGTTAAGCGAGGACGCGACACTGTCGGCGTCGATCGGGATCATCTCGCCCTCGACCTCCTGCTGGCTCGACTGCTCGCCGCCCCAGCCACCCAGGATCACCGAGATGAACGACCGGTTCATGCCCTTGCACATGATGTAGCTAAGGATGGCACCCGAGGCGCCGACCAGCGCACCGGTCACGATCAGCAGCGGATTGCCCAGCGTGAAGCCGATCGCGGCCGCCGCCCAGCCCGAATAGGAGTTGAGCATCGACACGACGACGGGCATGTCCGCGCCGCCGATGGCCATGATCAGGTGCCAGCCGATCGCGCCCGAGATCAGCGCCACATAGATCAGCAGCGTCTGATCGCCGGTCTCCAGATACTGGTAGCCGAGGATGGCGCAGAGCGCGATGCCGGCGAGGTTGAGCTGATGGCGGTAGGGCAGCGTCAGCGCGTTCGACGACAGCTTGCCGGCCAGCTTGCCATAAGCGACGACCGAGCCGGTGAACGTGACCGCGCCGATAAAGATGCCGAGCAGCAGTTCGACCTTCAGGATCGACAGCTCGACGCCGGTCTTCTTGGCGATGCTTGCCGCGAAGCCCGCGAGCTCCTTTTCGGTCCCCGCCGCAACCGCGGCCAGAGCGCGCGTCATCTCGATATCGGCATTGAAGCCGATGAAGACGGCAGCAAGGCCTACGAGGCTGTGAAAGCCTGCGACCAGCTCGGGCATCTGGGTCATCTCGACCTTCTTGGCGACATAGGCGCCGCCGACGCCGCCCAGCACCAAGAGCAGCAGCACCGGGCTTGGATCGCCGACGCCGGGTGAGCCGAGCGTGGCGATGATCGCGAGCGTCATGCCGGCGATGCCGTACCAGATCGCGCGCTTGGCCTTCTCCTGGTTCGAAAGCCCACCAAGCGCGAGGATGAAGAGGATGGCCGCGACGACGTAGGCGGCGGTGACGAGTCCGATGCTCATGTCTCGGGCTCCCGGATCAGGACTTCTGGAACATGGCGAGCATCCGGCGCGTCACGAGGAAGCCGCCGAAGATGTTCACCGCCGCCATCAGGATGCTGGCCGCTGCGAGATAGCCCACCGTCTCGTCGGGTGAGCCGATCTGCAGCAACGCCCCGACGATGATGATCGAAGAGACCGCGTTGGTAATGGCCATCAGCGGCGTGTGCAGCGAGTGCGCAACCCCCCAGATGACGTAGAAGCCGACGAAGCAGGCGAGCACGAAGACGATCAGATCCTGCATGAAGCTGGCCGGCGCCACACTGCCCAGCAACAGCAGGACGCCGCCGCCGATGGCCAGCATCTGGCCCGTCTGGTCGAGCGATTTCTTCAGCTCCGCCGCCTCGCGCGCGGCCTTCTGCTCGGCCGTCTCTTCGACCTTCTTCTCCTTCGGCGCCTGCTTGGCGATCGCGTTGATCTTGGGCGGCGGCGGCGGGAAGGTGATCTCGCCCTGGTGACAGACCGTCGCCGAGCGGATCACGTCGTCTTCCATGTTGACGTCCGGCGTGCCGTCCTTCTCGGGCGTCAGGTCGTCCATCAGGTGGCGGATATTGGTCGAGTAGAGGTTCGAGGCCTGCGTCGCCATGCGGCTGGGAAAATCGGTGTAGCCGATGATCACCACGCCGTTGTCGGTGACGATGCGCTTGTCTTTCTTGGTCAGCTCGCAGTTCCCGCCGCGCTCCGCCGCCAGGTCGATGATGACGCTGCCGTTCTTCATCGCCTTGACCATGTCCTTGGTCCAAAGCACCGGCGCATCGCGCCCGGGGATCAGGGCGGTGGTGATGACGATGTCGATCTCGGGCGCCAGCTCGCGAAACTTGCTCAGCTGCTTCTCGCGGAACTCCGGGCTTGAGGGCTTGGCATAGCCGCCGGTCTCGGCACCGTCGGTCTGCTCCTCCTCGAAATCGAGGAAGACGAACTCGGCGCCCATCGACTCGATCTGTTCGGCGACCTCGGGGCGTACATCGAAGGCATAGGTGATCGCGCCGAGCGAGACCGACGTGCCGATTGCCGCGAGGCCGGCGACGCCGGCGCCGACGACCAGTACCTTGGCGGGCGGTACCTTGCCGGCGGCGGTGACCTGGCCGGTGAAGAAGCGGCCGAAATTGTTGCTGGCCTCGATCACCGCGCGGTAGCCCGCGATATTCGCCATCGAGGACAGCGCATCCATCTTCTGCGCGCGGCTGATCCGCGGGACCATGTCCATGGCCAGTACGGTCAGCTTCTTATTGTTCAGCTTCGTCAGCAGCTTTTCGTTCTGGGCTGGATAGATATGCGTGATCAGGATCTTGCCCTCGGGCGCGGCTTCGACCTGTTTCGGGCTCGGCGGGCGCACCATCGAGATGACGTCGGCCTCGCTCCACAGATCGGCAGCGCTGTCGACCACGCTCACGCCGGCCTCGCGATAGGCGTCGTCGGTGAAGGCCGCGGCGGCGCCGGCACCGCTTTCGATCAGGCAGTCGTAGCCGAGCTTCTGCAGGCGCCCAGCGCTCTCCGGTGTCAGGGCGACGCGCGCCTCCCCTGCGGCAGTCTCCTTAATCGCGCCGATCTTCATGCCCATGCGTTTCCTCCCTCAGTTCCCGCCGCCCGCGCATCCGGGCCGTGTCGTAACGCCGCCGGCGCCCGATCCGCCCGGCGGGGCGGCATCGCCGTGGCTCAGCGACGTCACACTGTTCGCTGCTGCCCGATGCGGTGTGATCCGGGCCGCCTTAGACCGCTCGAGGCGCCACGTAAATCATGTGCCGACAATGGCGAGGAAGATCAGGATCAGCACGGTGATCACGGCCACCACGGACGCCCATTTAAGGAAGGCGTTGAACGTCGCCTCGTGCTCTTCGAGCTTTGGCGGCTCCGCGCCCTTCCGTTCCTCACCGTCGGCCATCATCGTCTCCCAGTCTGCACCGACCTCGCACCGGCCCAGCGCTGTTGCGGCGCCGGCTCTCAACCGGCCCGGGGCCGTCTTGGCTACCGCGTCGCGAGGGCCCGGCGGGTGTAGCCAACCGTTCACGCCTTGTCATGTGTCTCGATGACTGTCTGATAGCGCGACGGCACCGGTGTTTCCGGCGTGTCGGGCCCGACGCCTGGCATCGGCTGAGGGTCGTCGCCATCAACGCCGCTGTCTGTCGCCGCCGACGGCGACACGCCGTCGGGGTCGCGTGCTTCCAGAAGCCGCGACAGCCGCAGCGCCTCGGCCCGCCAGCCCTGGCATTCCGCCTCCGCCGCATGGGCCCGAGCGATCAGGTCGGCGTTGCGCGGGCCGAGCGCCGTCCACAGCGTATGCAGCAGCCAGCCGACCACGACGGCCAGGACGAGGATCACGGCGACGGCGATCTCTAGCGCGATCGTGCCGTCGGCGCCGATCTCCGCCATCACCTGGGTGAGGCGGGCGGTCACGGCATCGACCACGCCGTCGAGATCGACCCCCTCCACAGCGATCACTCCGACGCTGGTGCCGGCGCCCGCGCTGGCGCGGCGCCGGGCAACGGCGCCACGCCGGCCGACAGCGCCGGATCCGCGATCACGGCTCGGAATGCGATGCGCCGGTTCAGCGCCCGCCCCTCTTCGGTGCGATTGTCCGCCACCGGCTCATCCTCGCCATAACCACGCGCGCTGAGGCGCACCCGCCGCGGATCCTGACCGTCCTGTTGCAGCGCCGCGCGCACCGCCTCGGCGCGGGCACGGCTCAGGCGACGGTTCATCGAGGAGCGGCCCTGGTTGTCGGTGTGCCCGCCGACCTCGATATGCGCGTCCTCGCAGCGGCGCAGCACTTGGGCGAGGCGCCCCACCGTGCCCCTGGCCACGCCGTCCAACGCGACCGAGCCTGGGGCAAAGCCGATCGGGCGGGGCAGCACTTCACGGTTCAACGCAGCGGCACAGGCATCGGCCGGCATCGGCAGCGCCTCGACCGCGGCGGGAACATCGACGCTCAAGCGGGTGGAAAGCGCGATGCCGGGCGCCAGCGCGGCAGCGAGCCCCCGGTGCAGCCGCGCCGCATCGCGCCCATCGGCCAGTGTCGCCGTCACCACCACCCGTCCGGGGCCGATCAGCGCGCGCCCGCTGAGCTGGGTCGTCGCCAGCGCATCCATCGCGACCAGGGCGGCCTGGCCGATCGTCGGGTCGGGCGGCACGCCGCCGACGCCGTCGCTGACCCTGAGATCGGTGGCATCGATCCCGGGCCGGCCGATCAGCCCGGTCGCGATCGTCTCCAGCGCCGCCGCGACCTCGGCCGAGGCGATCCGGCCCGCCAGCCTCAGCGCGTCGTCGCGCCGCTCGATCATGACCCAGCCGAGATCGGCGATCGTCTCGCCGCCGAGGTGGCGCGCATCCCCCGGCGAGAGCCTCGCATCCAGCGCGAAGCCGGCCGGCAGTCGGGCGGCCAGGCGCGCCAGCGTCGTCTCGAACTCGGGCTGGCCAAAGCCCGCGCCGACACTGCCCTCCAGGCTCGCCAAGGTCCCGGAAAGGGCGAGACGCAGCCCCGGAATGCCGTCGATGGCGGCGAGCGCGGCCAACACCGCCGCATCCCATTCCAGCGACGGCCCGCCCGCGCCGGCTTGACAGGTGCCCGCCTCGACCAGGCCGCCCGCCGCCGGGACGCCGTCGATCGCGCTCTGCGCGGCGCGTAGTCTGGCGGAGGCGCGCG
>JBCCSW010000220.1:0-7190 GCA_039199465.1 Pseudomonadota bacterium | reverse complement strand
GAGGTCGACGAGGTACACGCTGCCGGCGCCCCCGCGGCCGCCGTCCATGTGCAGCGTCACGTGCACCACCACGTGGCCGTCCCGCCAGCTGTCCGGGGCGTGCCGCAGGCAGCGGCGCACGGCGCCGTGGTCCTCCAGCGCGACGCTGCGCCCTGCCGTCGTGATCGCGAACAGCCGCGCGCCCTCGAACACCGAACCGGCATCGTCCAGCGCCGGCGCCTGCACCCCGTCGACGCGCCACGATAGATTGCGCGCCTCGGCGATGTGCACCGGCCCTGTGACCGCCGTCGGCTCGGCAGGGTCATACGGCTCGATCAAAAGCTGCGACGCGCCCCCATCGGCATCGCCACCGACCAGCACCAGATCGGTCAGCCGGCTCAATGGGTTGGCGGGGTCGTCGACGCCGCCCCAGTCGCCGCCGTTCCACGCGACGATCCGCCCGCCCGAACCGAAGTCGAAGGCAAAAACCGACTGACCTGCCGCCGCGCCGCTCGCCTGCGCGATCGCCGCCATATCCGCGACGCCGTTCACGGTGTAGGCATCGGGTTCGGTGGTCACCGCCAGGCCGCGCCCGTCCGAAAGCGTCAGCGCATAGCTTGACGCCAGCACGCCCTCGCCCGAGGTCACGGGGTCGGAGCCGGGCGTCGACGGGCCGGCCGCAGGGCGCAGGAAGGCGATGCCGTCGGCCTCCGCCACCACCCAGTCGCCGCCGTCACCGCCGGTAATCGTCGTCCCTGCCGGGCCGATCGGCACGCCGGCCAGTCCCGCAGGCGTCTGCCGGCCAAAACGAAGCGCATCGCCGTCCGCGACGACCTTCCAGGTCGCGACCGTGACGCCGGGTGTTACCCAGCTCTCTCGCTCGATCCCCTGCGCCCAGGTTACCCGGGCGGCGATCACGCAGCCGAGCGGCGCCACGCTCGGGGTCAGCCGCAGCGTCTCGCCGGTCTCGCCCGTGATCTCGACGCCATCGCGCAGCCATTCGTAACTGACCGCTGCGGCGGCCGGATCGGCATCGCGCAGTTCGCCCGGCATAACCCGCAACAGGTCGCCCCAGCGGCCTGAACCGACGATCTCCGGCATCGCGACGATCTTCGGGCGCCGGGGCGCGTCGCCGGTGAAGCCCAGCGGCATCGCCAGCACCCGGCGCACACCGCCATTGCTGATGACGACACCCACGCTTAGGCGCTCGCCCTCGTCCTCGCTCATCGAGCGTGTGGCGCCACGTGCCTGAGCGCGCCAATGCCCGTCCGAGGTAAAGACCAGTTCCTCTTGGTTCTGCAGATAGATCGCATGGGCGGTTGAATGAAAACCACCGTCGACGACGATCCCCTCGACCCGGAAATCGTCCTGGCCGAGGGCGCGGCCGCCCCAGGCCGCCCGTGTCGCACCATCATTCACCGCCGGCCAGTAATCGCGCCCTGTCCCCAGCGTCACGGTCACATCGGCACCGCTGCCGCCCGGCAGGTCGTCCAGCGCCACGACTGCAGGCGCCGCATAGCGCACGCCAGCCACCGCGACCTCGGCCGCAGTCACCGCGCCGCCCGTGACCGTCGCCCGAACGATCCCGCCACCACCGCCAGCGACGGCCAGATCATAGGCACCGTCGATATAGCCGCTGCCGCTCGCAACCACCGTCGCGCCCGCGATGCCGACCGCCCGCCCCGGGTTCGCCATGCTGTCGGCGCGCTCGTCGCCGAACACGGTGAAGGGCATCGACTCGGGGTTTTCGACGACCGCCTCCAGCGTCTCGTCGACGAAATCCACGACCACCGGGGGCACCCGACGCCCGGCCCTCGTAATGCCGCCCACCGCCTCCGGCTCGGGCCAGGCCGTATTACCGGCCGCCCACACCCGCAGCTCGGGCCGGGCGATGGCATTGCCCGCGCCTTCGACCTGATAGCTCAAGCCGCTCGCGCCCGTATCCAGCGTCGCGACCATCAGCAGCCGCGCCGTCCCCGCCGTGGCATCACGCTCGACCAGCAGCGCGGTGATGGCCGAGGCGCCGTTGCTCGCCGCCACATCCACCGCGTCGCTGGCCCAGGTCAGCCGCACCGCGACGTCGATGGCGCCACCGCCCGCCGCCGTGCCGCTCAACCGAAGCACCGCCTCCGCCGCGCTTTCCTCACGCAGCCGCAGCTGGGCCAGCACGGTCACCGGCCCGGCCGACAGCAGCGCCAGCTCGTCCTGATCCAGCGGCTGCGCTGCACTCGCCGATGTCAGCGTCGTGAAGCCGTTCACATCGGGCGGACCGGCCCAGACGGTCCCAGCAGCCCAGCGGCCAACAGCATCGCTCGTCGGATCCACCGTGTACGACAGCAGGTTCTCGGCCGAGAACCGCGTCGTCGTCACCGCCTTCGCCGGCGACCACTCCCCAAACGCTTCTGCCCCGGTGGCGACATCGAAATCGCTCACCCGCAGGCAGACCGGCGTCTCCTCGCCATCGGTGAAGCCGGTGATCAGATGCACGCCTGCCTCCACCGGCTGAGGCAGATCGACGGTATCGCCGCCGCCCAGCCGGTACTGCAGCCGCGCCGATTTCCCCGGCAGAGGACCGGGGATGCGATGGATGACCAGCGCGGCGGTGCCCCCGTCGGCCAGATCGAGCACGCTGAAGTCCGCGCTGCTGAAACGCGAGGCCGTCAGGCTCAGCCCGCCAGGCGCTGCGGCACCGTCACGGCGGCCGACGGTCTCAACATGGCGGGGAATTTCGAAGGTCATGGCCGCTCCGCAGGGTTGGCCCGCCTACGGATGCGTCATGCCCGGCGATGACCAGGTCACGCGGACCGCTGTCCGGGCGCTCACAACAGGCGGCAGTCGTGCAGGAGCGCGCCGCACCGTTGCGCTCAAGCGCGCTGCAGCGCGCTCGACGCGCTCAGCGCTGGCCGAACAGAACTTTGCGTTCCTCCGCATCCGGCGGCGCTTTGCGGCGCAGTTCCTTGCCGAGGTCGACAGCACGCTGCACGGCGGGTCGCGCCTTTACCCTGGCGCGCCACGCCGCGACCCGCGGATGCTCGTCCAGAGGCACATCCATCGCCTTGGCGATCAGTACCCAGGGCCAGGCCATCATGTCCGCGACTGAGTAGTCGCCCAGGATGAAATCGCGCCCCTCCAGCCGGCGCTCAAGCACGCCCAGGCAACGGACGTACTCGTTGACATAGCGCGTTCGCGCATAGCCCTCGCGCTCGGCTTCCGGGGCGTAGTTGCGGAAATGGCTGACCTGTCCGGCATTCGGGCCCTGGTTGGCGGCCTGCCAGAACAGCCACTCCGAAGCCTCCACCCGCCCCCGCGGCCCGTCCGGCATGAAGCGGCCGGTTCGCTCGGCCAGGTAATGCAGGATCGCGCCGCTCTCGAACACGCTGACGGGCGCGCCGCCGTCGGCCGGCGCGTGATCGACGATCGCCGGCATCCGGTTGTTCGGGCTGATCGCAAGGAAGTCGGGGTGGAACTGATCACCCCGGCCAATGTTCACTGGCACCATGCGGTAGTCGAGGTCGCATTCCTCCAGCATGATCGCGACCTTCCAGCCGTTGGGCGTCGGCCAGTAGTAGAAGTCGATCTCGCTCATGCGGCAGCTCCGCTCTCCGCCTCCGCACCGTCATGCGCGGCGCCCGCGGTGACCAGCGCGTCGATCGCTCCGGCGTCCAGGCCTGCCTCCCGCAGCACCGCGCGCGTGTCGGCACCCAGCACGGGCGCGGGCATCGGCTCGGGGAACGGCGCGGCCGAGAAGCGCGCTGCAGGGCGGGCCTGGCGCAGTCGGCCGGCCGCCGGGTGGTCGACCTCCATCACGATAGCGTTGGCTGCAACCTGTGGATGGCGGATCATCTCGCGCCGGGTCAGTACCGGCGCACAAGGCACGCCCGCCGCCTCCAGCCGTTTCAGCCAATTCCCGGCCGTGTCGGTCAGCAGGACGTCCTGCGTCAGCGCGAGCCGCGCATCGATGTTGCGCGCCCGGTCATAGGCGGTGCGAAACCGAGGGTCATCCAGCCACTGGGTCGTCCCGAAAGCCGTCACCAGGGCGTGCCACTCCTTATCGGACTGCACGGCGACGCTGATATAGCCGTCAGCGGTCTCGTAGATCAGATCGATGAAGCTCTGCGCCGTCTCCTGCCGCAGCTCGTCGCCCACGAAGGTATGGCCGCCCATGTCGCTGCCCCAAAGAAAGGCAATCACCGCATCCAGCATCGACAGGCGCACATGCTGGCCCTCGCCGGTGCGCGCCCGCTGCAGCAGCGCCGCCGTGATCGCCTGCGCCGCGACATGGCCGGTCAGCTTGTCCGGCACGATCGTGCGCACAAGCCGCGGCCGAGCATCGTCCGAGCCCGCCTGCACCGTCGTCAGCCCCGACACCGCCTGGATCAGCGGATCATAGACGGGCTTCTGCGCATAGGGCCCGTCCTCGCCGAAGCCCGAGATCGAGACATAGACGATGTCGGGCCGCACGGTGCGCAGCGCCGCCTCGCCAAGTCCCATGCGCTCGGCCACCCCAGGCCGGAAATTCTGCACGACGACATCGCAGCGCGCCGCGATCCGCAGCGCCGCCGCGACGGCGTCAGGCTGCTTCAGATCTAGCGCGATCGAGCGCTTGTTGCGGTTATTGTTCACGAAAGACGCCGACATACCCGCCCGTCGGGTCGAGACCTGGCGTGTGTGATCGCCGCCGTCCGGGCGTTCCAGCTTGATCACCTCGGCGCCCTGGTCGGCCAGCACCATCGTTGCCGTCGGCCCCGAGATCATCGAGGTGAGATCGAGTATCCTGAACCCGTCCAACGGTCCCCGCATGTCACCCTCCTGTCGCGTCGCTCCGGCCAGCTAGCGCGTCACGCCGACGCGACGATCCCCGCCGGGTCCAACCTGCGCTCAAACCCGCTCGAACGCGCGCATGAAGCCGAGATCGATCCGATCCTTCAGCTTCAGGGCCCAGCGGCCCTCCTGCGCCAGCCCGCCCCAAAGCGCGATCGCACGATCGGGGCCCGAGGTCAGCAGTTGCAGCCAACGCCGCTGCGGCACGAAAGGCAACGGCGCCTCGCCCCGCGCCAGCCGCCTGAGGTTTCGCGCCAGCGCCGGCCCCTGGCGCACGGCGATGACGCCCGCCTTGGGGCGCGGATGGGCGATAACGTCGATGCCGTCGCCGGCGCCCAACACGTGGTCCAGGCCGTCCAACTGCAGCGTTGGCCGCGCCGCCAAGTACCCATTTGGCGACAGCGGCAGCGCCGTCCCGGAATACCACGGCGCAGGCGCGGCGCCGGTCGTGACCAGTACCGTGGCCGCGCCCACCGACCGGCCCGAGGCCAGCACCGCGCCCTCTGGCGTCACGGCGGTCGCAGCGTCGTCTTCGACCAGCTCGACATGTGCCCGTTCCAACGCACGGCGCCCGAGCGCGGTGACCCGCGCACCGAGCCCGGCCAGCAACGTGCCCCCGGCAATCAGGCAAATGGCTGTCGCGCTGCCCAGCGCCTCTCGGGCCGAGATCGCAAGCTCGAAGCCCGCCGCGCCGCCGCCGATGATGGCAAGCGACGGTAAGCGGCCCCGATCGGCCGCGGCTTTCACCGTCGCCCATTTCGGATGGAAGGCTGAGATCGGCTTCACCGCGATACCATGCTCGGCCGCGCCAGCGATGCCGCCCAGATCGGGCGTTATCCCGACATTCAGCGACAGGAGGTCGAACGCCTCGCGACCCCCGTCCTCAAGCCATGCCTCCCGCGCAACCACGTCGATCGAAGCGACCCTTGCGGCGATCACCCGGGCACCCGCGGCCCTGGCAAGGCGCGGCAGGTCGATATGGCAGGCGTCTCTGCTGAACCGGCCGGCGACCAACCCCGGCAGCATGCCCGAATAGGGCGCTGACGGCTCGCCTGCGATCAGAACGACATCGAGCGCGGGCTCTGGCCGGCGGGCAAAGTCAAGCAGCACCAGCGCATGCGCATGGCCGCCGCCGACCAACAGCAGGCGCTTCGACACGCGTCCTTTCGCGCCGCCCGTCGCCATCCTGTCAGGCCACAACGTCGTGTGCGCGGAATGAGGGAGAAATGGTGGGCGATACTAGGATCGAACTAGTGACCTTCTCGATGTCAACGAGACGCTCTACCGCTGAGCTAATCGCCCCTATCACCAGCCTTGCCATCGCGCGTCGCCCGCCATCGGTCAAGGGTTCCACGCCGGCCCGGCTGCTGTGGCGGAGGCTTTAGACGGCCGGTGCGCCTTGTGGCAAGAGGGCGCGCGTTACTCGCATTCTTGCAACCGAACATCATCTCCTGAAAAACTTGGGGACGCGGTCGAGAACCGGTGTATGGGGAACGCATGGACCGAAAGCCGTACACGCTGTCCGACCCGGAAGGCCGCCCATCAAGCGCGGTCTTCAGCTCTCCCCATAGTGGCAGTCAGTATCCCGAGGCTTTTGTCCAGGCGTCGCGGCTGGATCGCCTCGCACTCCGTGCATCCGAGGATGTGCTCGTCCACGCGCTGTTCTCAGCCGCCCCATCGGCCGGCGCGCCCCTGATCGCCGCGCGCTTTCCGCGCGCCTGGCTCGATCTCAACCGCGCCCCAAGCGAACTGGACCCGGCCCTAATCGAGGGGGCGGAGGTCCAGGGCCTGAACCAGCGCGTCGCCGCCGGCCTCGGCGTGATCCCGCGGGTCGTCGCCGAGGGTCAGTCGATCTACGAGGGGAAGATACCGCTCGCCGAGGCGCGCAAACGTATCGTCACCTGCCATGCCCCGTATCACACGGCCCTCGACAACCTGCTGAGGCGGGCGCGGCGCGAACATGGAACGGCGGTTCTCTACGACTGCCATTCGATGCCGGCAGAGGCCCTGCGCGCGGCGCCTCGGGTGCGTGGCCGCAGCCCCGATATCGTGCTCGGCGACCGGTTTGGCGCGGCGGCGAGCCGGGCGACGGTCGCCGCGGCGCAGGCTGCCTTCGAACGCGCGGGTTTTTTGGTCGCGCGTAATGCGCCGTTCGCCGGCGGCTACATCACCCAGCGCTATGGTCGGCCGTCGCGCGGTTTCGAGGCCGTGCAGATCGAGGTGAACCGCGCGCTCTATCTCGACCATCGCACGCTTGAGCCGCTGGAGCAGTTCGACGAGATCCGGGCGCGCATCGATCAGGTCGTCCTGGACCTCGTGGATGCGGCCGGCTACCGGGCGCTGGCGGCCGAGTAATCCTCCTTCGCAAGTTATGCTGCGCACCATGATCG
>JBCCSW010000219.1:0-7195 GCA_039199465.1 Pseudomonadota bacterium | reverse complement strand
TGGGAGCAGATCCGGGAGCTTACCCTGCGGTCCTCGGCGCCGTGCCTCATCTACGAGGAAGGCAGCCTCATCAAGCGGGCGATCCGCGACCTCTACAACAAAGACATCGACCAGGTCCTGGTGGAGGGCGAAGGCGGCTACCGCGAGGCCAAGGACTACATGAAGATGCTGATGCCGTCGCACGCCAAGAACGTGCAGCAGTACGGCGATACGGCCCCGCTTTTCATCCGCTATCAGGTGGAGAGCTACCTGAACGGGATGTTCAGCCCGACCGTTCAGCTCAAGTCCGGCGGCTACATCGTGATCGGCGTGACCGAGGCGCTGGTGGCGATCGACGTCAACTCGGGCCGGTCGACGCGCGAGGGCTCGATCGAGGATACGGCCGTCAAGACCAATCTCGAGGCCGCGGACGAGATCGCGCGGCAACTGCGCCTGCGGGACCTTGCCGGTCTGATCGTGATCGACTTCATCGACATGGACGAGGGCCGCAACAACCGCGCGGTCGAGAAGCGCATGAAGGAGCGGCTGAAGTCCGACCGGGCGCGCATCCAGGTCGGCCGGATCTCGGCTTTCGGCTTGATGGAGATGTCGCGCCAGCGCCTGCGCCCTGGCATGTTGGAAGCGACGACGCGCCCCTGCCCCCACTGTCACGGCCAGGGCTTCATCCGCTCCGACGAGAGCATGGCGCTCTCGATCCTGCGCGAGATCGAAGAGGAAGGCGTGCGCGGCCGCTCGGCCGAGTTGACGGCGCGCCTGCCGGTCGATGTCTCGAACTACATCGTCAACTGGAAGCGCGATCATCTGGCCCAGATCGAAGGGCGCTACGGGATCGCCGTGCAGCTGGTCGGCGATCCGGCGCTGACGAGCCCCGAGTACCGGATCGAGAAGTCCAAGCAGGCCTCGCGCGCGCCGCTCGCGGCCGAGGCTGCCGTGACCGCGACCAGCGTGGCGGCGACCAGCGCGATCGAGAGCGACGACATCGAAGAGGCCGAGATCCTCGATGCGGCGGAGGTCGACGAGGGCGGCGATAGCGAGGGTCGGCGCGGCCGCGAGAACGGCGACGGCAGCGCGCGCAAACGCCGGCGTGGCAAGCGTGGTGGCCGTCGGCGCAAAAACGGCGTCGAGAACGGCGCGGATAGCGGCGCCGGCTTCGGCGCCGAGAGCGATGGCGAGGCTGCGGCGGAGAGTGTCGTGGCCGCCGGGACCGATGACGACGCCGGTGCCGAAGACGGGGCCGAAGACGGGGCGACCCAGGGCCGGCGTCGGCGCGGTCGCGGTCGTCGCGATCGCGACACCGCTCGGGTCGAGGCCGCCGACAGCGTCGAAGGCGAGAGCGCCGAGACCGATACGTCAGAGCCCGGTTCGGCTGGGACGGGCTCGGCTCTGGGGGGCTCGGCTCGGGGGGGCTCGGCATCGGCGCACGACCCTATGCCTGTGCTCGAACCCGAGGCGTCGGACACCGCCGAGCCCGCCGATCTCGCTGCGCCCGTCGATGTTGAGCCCGCTAATGTCGAGCCCGCCGATGTCGCGCCGGTCGCCATAGAGGCCGAACCAACCCCTGAGGCCGATCCGGTGCCGGCGCCTTCGACGGCCGATGGCGAAGCCGCCGCGGTGCCCGAGCCGGCGCTGGAAGAGGCCGATGCCGCAGCCCCTGCCGAACCAGCGGCCGAGGTCGCGGTCATGGAAGGAGCCGCGGCTGCGGCGGAGCCAGAGGAGCCGTCACGTCCCAAGCGGCGCGGTTGGTGGTCTCTCCGACGCTGACGCGTCGGCGCGTCGTCACGAGGGTGTAAGGGCGGTCCCGGTGTCCCGCCCGTCAGGCGGGCGTCGCGCCGGCCAGCATGCGCTGCAGTCTGGCGCAGCCCTCGGCGATCCGCGCGGGCGACTGCGCATAGGAAAACCGAACGGTCTGGGCGCCGCGCACCGGGTCGAAATCAAGGCCCGGCGTGGCCGCCACATGGTGCGCCGCCAGCAGGTGACGGCAGAACGCGACGCTGTCGTCGTGACCCTCAGGCAAGGACGCATAGGCGTAGAAGGCGCCGTCCGCGGGTGCGATGTCACGAAAGCCAAGCCCGGTCAGCGTTGTCAGGATCGTCGCCCGGTTCTGGCGATAGTTCGCAAGCTCCGCCTCGGCCTCCGCCTCGCCCGCCGGGCTCAGCGCGCCGATAGCGGCGATCTGGGCCGCATGGGGCGCGCAGATGAACATGTTCTGCGCCAGGTTCTGCACCGGACGGACCAGGCGTTCGGGCACGATCATCCAGCCGATGCGCCAGCCCGTCATCCCCCAGTACTTGGAGAAGCTGTTCACGACGATCACCTCGTCATCCAGTTCGAGCGCGCTGACGGCGTCCTGCGACCACGTCAGGCCGTGATAGATCTCATCCACGATCAGTGCCCGACCGGCGCCGCCCCGCGCCGCGCGGCAATCGTCGATCAGGGCGGCCAGGGCAGCGCGATCCAGCATGCTGCCGGTGGGGTTCGCCGGGCTCGCGACCAGCAGGCCGTCGAGCGCGCCCTGCCCCGCTTCGATCCCGTCGATCAGGGCGGGCGTCGGCTGGAAGCGGGTCGTGGGTCCGGTCTCGATCCGCACGGCCCGAAGGCCGAGCGCGCCCAACAGGTTGCGGTAGGCCGGATAGCCTGGATCGGCGAGGCCGATCCGCCCACCGGCCTCGAACAACGCGATGAAGGCGAGCGAGAAGGCGCCCGACGAGCCGGCCGTCACGACCACCCGCCTCGGATCCAGATCCAGCCCGTGGCGACGGCCATAGAGCGCGGCGATGGCGCGGCGCAGCCGCTCGATGCCAAGCCCGGAGGTGTAGCCGAGCGTCGCGCCCGCCGCGAGATCAGCCGACAGCGCGTCGATCGCGGCCTTCGGCGCGCCGAGGGCGGGCTCGCCGACCTCCATATGCACGATGTCGGCTCCCTCGGCCTCAAGCCGCGCAGCCTCGGCCAACACGTCCATAGCACGGAAAGGTGCGGTCTGGCCGCGCGACGACAGTGTCAGGGTCATGTGTGGTCCACCGGGCTGCGAGGGTCGTGCGGGGGTCACGCGCACCGTCGGCGCACCGACCGCCAACCGGCGTGGCCGCGCGCCCGCCGCGTGACTGCCGCGTGACTGCCGCATGACCGCCGCGTGACTGGCACCAACGTGATGCCCTCCGGGTTCCACCGCATGCAAGAATGTTGTGGTATCGTATTGAAAGCAAAGCGGCGATGAGGGGTCCGCACCGGCATGCACGCGACGTCGAGAGAGCGACGGTGATGGACGCCCGTTGCGTTCTGCCCTTTGGGCGGCGCCGTCAGGGCGTTACATGTCGGGCAGAGGCTTTGATCAGGGAGCACGCATGAACGCCGGTCGCGATACGCAGGGTTCGACCATGCCGAACCGCAGCCTGCGCTCGGCCCCCCGTCGCGGTCTGGGCGCCCGCCGCGGCGGCGGTACGCGGGCTCTCGCGCAGGGGCTCGCAAAGGGGCTGGTGGTCGCCTGCGTCAGCATGGCCATGCTGGCGCCCGATCTCGCCCGTGCCTTCTCGCTGATCCGCGATGCCGAGATCGAGCGGACGGTGAGCATGCTGACCCGGCCGATCCTGCGGGCCGCCTCGGTGCCGAACTCCTCGGTGCAGGTCTATCTGATCAATGACAGCGGCCTGAACGCCTTCGTGGCGGGCGGTCGCAACATGTTCCTGCACACGGGGCTGCTGAGCACGCTGGACAAGCCCGAGGAGTTGCAGGGCGTCATCGCCCACGAGATCGGCCATATCACCGGCGGCCATCTGGCCCGCCGCCAGATAGCATTGGACGAAGCGCGCGGGCCGGCGCTGCTGGGCATGCTGCTGGGCGTCGCCGCGGCGGCGGCGGGTGCGGGCGGTGCCGGCCTTGCGGCGGGTCTGGGCCTTTCCAGCGCGACGACCCGCAGCTTCCTGCGCTTCAACCGGGCCGAGGAGGCGGCGGCCGACCAGGCAGCGCTGGTCTATATGGAGCGTGCCGGCATCAACCCGGTCGGCCTGCAGAACGTGCTGGCGCGGTTCCGCGGGCAAGAGGTGCTGACCTTCGGCAGCCTCGATCCCTATACCCAGACGCACCCGCTGACGACGGACCGGATGCAGCTGATCGACGACGCGGCGCGCCGCGCAGCAGAGCGGGAATGGCCGCGCGACCCCGAGGTCGACTACTGGCACGCCCGCATGCGCGCCAAGATCCAGGGCTTTCTCAGCAATCCCCGGCGCGTCCTGAACACCACCGGGCGCTTGCCGGGCGATGGCCTGCCGCAGGCGGACGAGATCGCGCTCTATCGCGAGGCCATCGCGCTGCACCGCCTGCCCGACCCGGATGCCGCGCTGCGTGCGGTCGACCGGCTGGTCGCAACGCGGCCACGCGATGCCTTCTACCACGAGCTGCGCGGCCAGATCCTGTTCGAGACCGGTCGGGCCGAGGATGCAGTGCCATCGTATCGCCGCGCGGTGGAGCTGGCGCCCGATGCGCCGCTTCTGAAAACCGGGCTCGGGCGCGTGCTGCTGGCACTCGAGACCCCGGCCGCCGATGCCGAGGCGCTGAGCGTGCTAGAGGCGGCGCGCCGCGAGGATACCGCCGATGCCGCGGGCATGCGCGATCTGGCGGTTGCCTATGACCGCGCAGGGCGGCGCGATCTCGCGACCCTCGTGACCGCCGAGCGCCTGGCGCTGATCGGCCGGCGGTCCGAGGCTATCCGCTTCGCAGGCCAGGCCTCGCGGCTGCTGCAGGAGGGCTCGCCCGGCTGGCTGCGCGCTCAGGACATTCTGGCGATGAACCCTTGACCCTGCGCCTGCGGCCCATTTGGCTATTAGTCATCGGCGCGTGAATGCTGACCCAACGGAGATAGAGATGCGTCTGACAGGATCCCCGACCGTCGCCGCTGCCGCCCTCGCCTTGGGCCTCGTCGCCGCGCCCCTGCCCGCCAAGGCGCAACTGCTGGACTATGATGCCATGTCGAGCGAGGAGCGCGCCGCCTTCGGCAACGCGGTCCGTGCCTATCTGATGGACAATCCCGAGGTCATCGCCGAGGTCATCGAGCGACTGCAGGAGACACGCGAGGCCGATGAGCGGGCGCGCGACAGCGCCGCGGTCTCGCAGTATCTAGGCGCGCTCTACGACACCGAATACGCCTATGTCGGTGGCAATCCGGACGGCGACGTCACCATCGTCGAGTTCCTGGACTATCGCTGCGGCTTCTGCAAACGCGCCCATCCCGAGGTGATCACCGCACTTGAGGAAGATCCCGATATACGGCTGATTGTGAAGGAATTTCCGATCCTCGGCCCTGACTCGGTCGTCGCGGGCCGCATGGCGATGGCGGCCAATCGGATCGATCCCGAGCTCTACGCCACGCTGAACGACGAGCTGATGTCGTTCCAGGGCGACCTGACCGAGACGATGGCCTATCGGATCGCGGGCGTCGTCGGCTACGACATCGCCGATCTGAAGGCGCTGGCGGGCTCGGAGGAGATCGAGGCGCAGATCGAGCGGAACTACATGCTGGCCGAGGCGCTCGGCATCCGTGGGACGCCGACCTTCATCGTGGGCACCGAGATCGTGCGCGGCGCGGTCGCCGCGAACGAGCTGCTCGCGATGGCGGCGCGGCAGCGTGAGGAGCACGCGGCGGCCAACTGATCGGGCGCATTCTATTACCACGCCGCGCCAGCGATCCGCCGCTCGGCCGTCCGGTTTGACTAAGGCGACGAATTGGCTCATGCGTCCGCGCCAGACGTGAAAGGGCCGCTTGCATGAGCCGAGACAATGACGCCGACGTCGCCTTCATCCGCGCGCTGGCGGAAGTCTTGCGCGAGCACGACCTGGCGGAGGTCGAGGTAGCGCGCGAATACGGTGAGGACGATGAGCTGAAGGTGCGCCTGGCGCGGCAGACCGCGCAGCCGGTTCAGCATGTCGCCGTCGCCGCGGCACCCGCCCCAGTCGCACCGGTCCACGCGGCGCCGCCTGCATCCGCCGCATCGGCACCGACCCCCGCTGCCCTGGCTGAGGCCACGGCTCCCGAGGGCGACGCGGTCAAGTCGCCCATGGTCGGCACGGCCTATCTGGCGCCCGAACCGGGGGCTGACCCGTTCATCGCGGTCGGCGACCAGGTTAGCGAAGGGCAGACGCTGTTGATCATCGAGGCGATGAAGACCATGAACCAGATCCCGGCGCCGAAGGCGGGCCGCATCGCGCGGATCCTGGTCGCCAATGCCGAGCCGGTGGAATTCGGTGCGCCGCTCGTCGTCATAGAGTGACGGCGCCATGGTGAAGAAGCTTCTGATCGCGAACCGGGGCGAGATCGCGCTCCGCGTACACCGCGCCGCGCGCGAGATGGGCATCGCGACCGTGGCGATCCACTCGACGGCCGACGCCTCGGCCATGCATGTGCGCATGGCGGATGAAAGCGTCTGCGTCGGCCCGCCGTCCTCGACCGACAGCTATCTGAACCAGGCCGCGATCATCACCGCCTGCGAGATCACCGGCGCCGATGCGGTTCATCCCGGCTATGGCTTCCTGTCCGAGAATGCCGGCTTTGCCGAAATGGTGGAGGACCACGGGCTGATCTTCGTGGGCCCGAGCTCGGATCATATCCGGCTGATGGGCGACAAGATCAGCGCCAAGGAGACGATGCGCGCGCTCGGCGTGCCCTGCGGCCCGGGCTCGGACGGCGCCGTCGAGAGCCTGGCGGATGCGCGCCGCATCGGCGCCGAGATCGGCTTTCCGGTGCTGGTGAAGGCCGCCGCGGGCGGTGGTGGTCGCGGCATGAAGGTGGCCCGCACGGCAGGCGATCTGGACCATGCCTTTCAGGGCGCGCGGGCCGAGGCCAAGGCCGCCTTCGGCTCGGACGCCGTCTATCTTGAGAAGTATCTGGAGCTGCCGCGCCATATCGAGATCCAGGTCGTCGGCGATGGCGCGGGGCGGGCCGTGCATCTGGGCGAGCGCGACTGCTCGCTGCAGCGGCGCCATCAGAAGGTGCTGGAGGAATGCCCCTCACCCGCGATTGACGCCGCGACGCGGGCGGAGATCGGCACCCTCTGCGCCAAGGCGGTGGCCGAGATGGGCTATCGCGGCGTCGGCACCATCGAATTCCTGTGGGAGAACGGTGCCTTCTACTTCATCGAGATGAATACCAGGCTGCAGGTGGAGCACCCGGTGACCGAGATGGTGTTCGCCATCGATCTGGTCGCCG
>JBCCSW010000218.1:0-7229 GCA_039199465.1 Pseudomonadota bacterium | reverse complement strand
GCCCCCGCCCGATACGGCTATGGGCGCGCTGATCGGCCATATCACCGGCGGCGCCGACGCGGCGACCTTCCAGCCGATGAACGTGAATTTCGGGCTGTTTCCCCCGCTCGATACCGCGCGCAAGGGCCGCCGCGGCAAGCGCGAGCGGGCAAAGGGCTATACTGATCGGGCCAAGGCGTCCTTCGCGGCCTGGCTGGCAGCCTCTACCCCGGCCATCCAGCCGGCAGCCTGATCGCCCATTTTTCCCGGCGTCTTTCGATGCCAAAGCCGTCGTGCGGTCGCGATCGGCGGATTTCGGCTGACAAGTCGCGCTTCATGGCAGAAAAGCGACATCAACATGTCGTTAACAGGCGCGGGAGGTTTCGCGGTGGGCACGGTGTCGGATCGCTTGAAGGACGTCTATCAGATCAAGGGCGCGGACGAAGCGCGCCGCTTCTACGACGCATGGGCTGGCGACTATGACGCCGAGATGGAGCGCCAGCGCTTCGTCACGCCCCGCCGTTGTGCCGAGGCGCTGAAGCAATGCGCCGGCAGCGTCGAGGGCGTGGTTGCCGATCTCGGCTGCGGCACCGGCCTTGCGGGCCTCGCGCTCAGCGAGACGGGCTTCAAGGCGATCGACGGCTTCGATCTGTCCGAGGGCATGCTGGAAAAGGCCCGCGCCAAGAGCGTCTATCGCAATCTCGGCACCGTCGACCTGTCGAAACCCGACGCGCTGCCCCAGTCGCTGTCGGCAGGCCCCTATGACCATGCCGTCGCCGTCGGCGTGCTGAGCCCCGACCTGATGCCGGTGAACGTGATCGACAAGATCCTCGACGTGCTGAACCCGTCCGGCGTCTTCGTGTTCTCGATCAACGAGCATCACGCCGCGGACGGTATGATCGACGGCCGGGTGATGGAGCTGACTGATTGCGGCTATGCCGATCTGCTGATGCGCGAGAAGGGCGAGCACCTGCCGGGCATCGAGCTCGAAAGCACCGTCTACGCGATGCGAAAGCACTGACCGCCGCCGCAGGCTCGCCACAGAACCGGTCCAGGATCGGCGCAAAGATCAGCGGAGAGATCCCATGCGCCTCCTGCCGGCCGTCCACGCGGCGCTCCTCAGCGCCCTCGTCAGCGTTCCCTTCGCCGCCACCCCGCCCCCTGCCGCGGCGCAATCCGCCGACGGCGTGAACCCCTGCGACTTCTCGGGCGCCGATGCGGCCTGCCAACTTGCCGATGGGGTGTACCGCGCCTGGAAGCCGCTCGGCGAGGGGCCGTTCCCGGCGGTCGTGTATCTCTACGGCTCGCTCGGCGAGGCCGACCTGAACTACCGCTCCGAGTTCTTTCGCGAGACCATCACCGGCAGCGGCCATGTGCTGATCGTGCCCGAGGCGCTGTCGGTGGTGCAGTATGTCGGCGGCATCACCGGCACCGGCTGGAACCGCAGCGGCCGCATCGGCGATCATCCGCGCGACGACGTGGCCTTCCTGCGCCAGGTGCTGATCCATGCCGAGCAGTACTTTCGGATCGACCGCGACCGGGTGATCTTCGTCGGCCAGTCCGATGGTGGTTTCATGATCTGGGATCTCGCCTGTCACCATCCCGAGATGGCGGCCGCTTATGCCGTGCATGCCGGCAGCTATGGCGGCGCCCTGCCCGAGCGCTGCGACCGCCCCGTCCGCTTCCTGCAGACCCATGGCCGGCAAGACACCGTGGTGCCCTTCGAGGCCGAGCGCATCCGCGAAGGTGTGGGCCTCACGGCCGCGAACCCGGTCGAGGGGCTCGACCTGCTGGCACGCACCAGCGGCTGCGCCCCGCGCGAGGCGGCCGAGACGCGCCAGCTCTTGGATTTCCAGCAGACGGCCTGGACCGGCTGCGCCAAGGACGGTGCGATCGAATATTGGGTGCATGACGGCGGCCATGGCTATCCCGGCAGCTGGTTGCCGACCGTGGTGCGCTGGTTCGAGCAGTTCAAACCCGAGCCGGTGGCCGTTGGACAGCGGGTGATCCGCAAACCGGGGGACGGCGCCCAGACACGGAGCGCGCCGGGCGCCGGCGGACAGCGTTTCAAGCCCGGTACCCGGTCGGCCGGTCGCTTCAAGGCGGTGCCCAAGTGAGCCCGCGCCACGGCGCCGAGACGACGATCGATACCGGGCTCACAGCCGCCCGGTGATGACGGCCCAGAGCATCGCGACGGCACCCGGTTCGGGCGTCGACGCGGCAGCGTCGAGGCCATGGCGGGCAGCCGTCTCGATCGTGCGACGGTCCCGGATCAACGGCAGCAGCGCCGGCATCGCCGCCCGACCCATGCGGCGCGGAACGTCCCTCAGGCCGGTGAGCAGGCTACCCGCCTCGCGGAGGCGGGCATCGACCCGCATGGTCGCCTCCCCCTCCAGCCGGCCCCGCTGCAGGGCGGCGAGCGCAGCGCCCTGGATCGACGGCAGCAGCGGCTGACCGTCCTGCGCGGCCGGCACGGCGTTGCGCAGCGTGAAGCCATGGGCGGCGATCCTGCCCGTCTGAGCCGCAGCCTGGTTCAACGCCGTCTTGCCGCCCTTCACGTCGAGCAGCGCGAGGGCCAGGCGTTGGCGCGCGCCGAACCGGCGGTCGGCCCAGCGGTCCCAGGTGGCCTCGTCCCCCAAGCCCTCGATCTGGTCGAGGCGCGCCTCGATCATCGCGCGCGCATCGTCGACATCAGCGCTCGGCCTGCCGGCCAGCAGGGCCTGGAGGGGTCCCGCCACCTCGTGATGGGCGGTATCGGGATCGCTGCGCTGGCCGGCGGCGGCGGCCTCGACCCGGTCGCGCCAGAACTGCAGCCTCATCTCGGCCAGCAGCGGACCCTCCTCGCGCGCCGGTGCCCGGGCTGCGGCGCGCGACAGCTCGATATCGAAGGCTGCCAGCGTCATCAGCCGGCTCCGGGCCGGCTCGGGCGCGAACAGCGTCGCGCGAAACACCGTGGGGTCGGCGCGTTCGACGAGACGCGCGGTCTCGTCGAGCGTGGCCTCAGGCATCCACTGCCCTGCCCAGGCGCCGCGGGCCGCCGCTAGGACCGTCGCAAGGACTGCCACCCTGCGTGCTGCCAAGGGGATCGGTGCTGGGCGCGATGGGCGCCATGACCGCGCTGTCTGCGCTGTCCCCCGCCGCAGCGCCCGCGCCACTTCCGGCACCGACGCGCATCAGTTGCGCCACGATGGCGTCCTCAAGCGCTTGGAACGAGGCGTCGACTATGTTGGCCGACACGCCGACGGTCGACCACAGGGCGCCGCTCTCGTCGGTGGCGTCCAGCAGGACGCGGGTGACCGCCTCGGTGCCGGCGCCGATGATGCGCACACGGAAATCCACCAGCCGGAAGTTCGCGACCAGGTGCTGATACGGGCCCAGATCGGTGATCAGCGCGCGCGCCAGCGCGTTCACCGGGCCCTGGTCCTCGCGCGTCTCGGGATCGATGCTCTCGGCGACCGAGACGCGCCGCTCGCCCTCGATATCGACCGCCACCACCGCCTCAGACGCGGTCACCCGCTCGCCGAGCGCGTTGAACCGCCGCTCGACCGTGACGCGATAGCGGTCGACGGTGAAGAAGGCCGGCATGATCCCCAAGATGCGCCGCGCCAGGATCTCAAAGCTTGCGGCCGCGCTGTCATAAGCCCAGCCTGCTTCCTCACGCGTCTTCACCAGCTCAAGCAGGCGGCCGAGGCGCGGATCGTCGCGCTCGGCCTCGATCCCGGCCTCGGCCAGGCGGCGGACGAGATTGGCGCGCCCGGCCTGGTTCGACATCGGGATAACGCGCGCATTGCCGACAGCGGCCGGGTCGACATGCTCGTAGGTCGTCGGATCCTTCAGGATCGCCGAGGCGTGCAGGCCCGCCTTATGGGTGAAGGCAGCGGCGCCCACATAGGGCGCGTGCTTGTTCGGGCTTCGGTTCAGGCATTCGTCGACCAGTGCCGAGAGGCGCTTCAACTCGGCCAGCCTCGCCGGCGTGACGCCGGTGTCGAAACGCTCGGCATAAGGCGGCTTCAGCACCAGCGTCGGGATCAGCGAGCAGAGATTGGCGTTGCCGCAGCGCTCGCCGAGGCCGTTGATCGTACCCTGGATCTGCCGTGCGCCGGCATCGACGGCCGCCAGCGATCCCGCCACCGCCGTGTCCATGTCGTTATGGGTGTGGATGCCGACATGGTCGCCGCCGAAGCGCGCGCAAACCTCGGCGGGGACGGCGCCCACGCGGCCGGGCCGCGGGCCGCCGTTGGTATCGCAGAGCACGATCCAGCGCGCGCCGCCTTCCATCGCGGCCTCCAGACAGGCCAGCGCATAGGTCGGATTGGCCGCATAGCCGTCGAAGAAATGCTCGGCATCGAACAGCGCCTCGCGACCCGCGGCCACCAGATGGGCCATGCTGTCGCGGATCGCCTTCAGGTTCTCGTCCAGCGTGATGCCGAGTGCACGCTCGACATGGAAGTCATGCGTCTTGCCGACCAGGCAGACCGAGCCGGTACCGGCATTCACGACGCCCGCCAGCGTCTCGTCATTGGCGGCCGAGCGCCCGGCGCGCTTGGTCATCCCGAACGCGGTCAGGCGGGCCTCAGTCAAGGTCGGGGGCGCGTCGAAGAACTCGCTGTCGACCGGGTTGGCGCCGGGCCAGCCGCCCTCGACATAATCGATGCCGAGCGCGTCCAGCGCGGCCGCGATGCGGCGCTTGTCGGCGACCGAGAAGTCGACACCCTGCGTCTGCTGCCCATCACGCAGCGTCGTGTCGAACAGATAGAGACGCTCGCAGGTCTTAGCCGCGGCATCGCTCACGACATCGCTCACGGGGTCGCTCACGGGGTCGTCTCCAGCTTCTCGGCGTCGAAATCGGGGCCGAGCGACCACTCGGACCCCTCGCGGCCATCCTTTACCACGACACCGGCGGCAGACAGCGTGTCGCGGATGGCGTCGGCACGGGCGAAGTCCTTTGCCTTTCGGGCGGCAATCCGCGCCTCGAGCAGCGCCTGAATGCGGTGCATGACATCACCCTGCACCGCTCCCTTGGCCTCAGCCTCCAGATCCGCCGCGCTTTCCAGCGCGCCGAAGCCAAGCAGGCCCAGACCCGCGAGGAAGCGGCCCAAGGCGAGGCGATAACTCTCATCGTCGGTCGGATCGAGCACCCGCTTGGCGTCCCGGTCGAGCGCCTGGATCGCCTCCCAGGTGTTGAGATCGTCCGCGAGCGGTTCGATCAGAGAGGGCGCCGGCCAGATGTCGAGGTCGTCGACGATGTCGGGTCTGCGATCCAGCGCGCGGCGCCAGCGGTTGATCACGCGTGTCGCCTCCTCCACGCGCTTCTCGGTCCAGTCGAGCGGCGAGCGGTAGTGGGCCGAGAGCAGCACGAAGCGGATCACCGCGCCCGGCACGCCCTGGTCGAGTAGCTGGTTTACCGTGATGAAGTTGCCGAGGGATTTCGACATCTTCTCGCCCTCGACCATCAGATAGCCGTTGTGCACCCAGATGTCGGCCATGTCCTCGATCCCATGGGCGCAGGTCGATTGGGCCCGCTCGTTCTCGTGATGCGGGAAGGCCAGGTCGATGCCGCCGCCATGGATCTGGAAACGGGTGCCGAGCAGCGCCTCGGCCATGGCCGAGCACTCGATATGCCAACCGGGCCGGCCTCGGCCCCAGGGGCTGTCCCATCCCGGCTGATCGCCGGTCGAGGGCTTCCACAGCACGAAGTCCATCGGATCGCGCTTGTAGGGCGCGACTTCGACCCGAGCGCCGGCCAGCATGTCCTCGACCGAGCGGTGCGACAGGGTGCCGTAACCCGGATAGGAGGACACGCTGAACAGCACATGCCCCTCGGCCTCGTAAGCATGGCCCTTCTCGATCAGGCGCGCGATCAGGCGCACCATGTCGACCGGATGCGCCGGGTTGGAGACGTAATCGGTCGCGAAGGGACGATGCGTCGGCTGCAGCACGCCGAGGGCGGTCATATCCTCGATGTACCAGGCGGTCGTCTCGGTTGTGATGTCGCCGATCGGTCGGCCGCGCTCGGCCGCGCGGGCGATGATCTTGTCCTCAACATCGGTGATGTTGCTGACATAGGTGACGTTTTCGGCCCCGTGCACGTGCTTGAGCAGCCGAAACAGGACGTCGAAGACCACTGCCGGGCGGGCGTTCCCGATATGGGCGCGGTCATAGACGGTCGGGCCGCAGACATACATGCCGACATGACCCCGGCCATCGGGGCGTACGGGCTGCACCTGCTTCGACCGGGTATCGGTCAGCACGATGTCTTGCGGGTCGGGCATCTGCCCCTCCGATCATGGTGCGCGCGTGCCGAACGACCGCCTGGCGGCGCAAGATCGTGAAGGATTGAGAGAGGTGCGCGCCGCCTGACGATGTCAGCGGATAATGCAGATCCCGGCGATGCCGAACGCGCTTGTCATGGCGCCCTGATGCCTGAGCGGCGGGCATAAGGCAAGCCGCGATGGCGACGGCGCCTATCCCGCGGCGCGCTCGACACCCGGCGTGTGGTCGAGGAGCGGCATCAGCGCGGCCATATCCGGACCCCGGTCGCGGCCGGTCAGCGCCTTGCGGAGGGGGCGGAAAAGCGCCCCGCCCTTGCGCCCCGTGGCGGCCTTCACGGCGGCGGTCCAGGCGGGCCAGGTGCCGCTGTCCCAGGGCCGGGGCGGCAGCAGGGCCAGCGCCTCGGCGACGAAGGCGCGGTCGCCCTCCTCGATCAACGGCGTCGCGCCATCGCGGCAGAGACGCGCCCAGTCGGCCGCGTCGTCGAACCGATCCAGGTTGGGCGCGATGGCTGCCCAGAACGCTGCAGCCCGCGCGCCCGACAGGCCCAAGGCGGCGAGGCGCGGCGCCACGGTCTCGAACGGCAGGGCGCGCAGCGTCTTCTCGGAGTGCTGGCGAAGCTCCGCTTCGTCGATACGCGTGTCGGCCCGGCCGAAGGCAGCGATGTCGAAGCCCGCCAGGATACGGTCGTGGCCAAGCGCCGGCTCGACCGGCAGCGCCGAGCCGAGCCTTGCCAGCATCGAGACGACGGCGACCGGCTCGACCCCGGCATCGCGTAGGGTGCCGAGCGACAGCGCGCCGCTCCGCTTCGAGAAGGCCGCGCCATCGGCCGCCGTCAGCAGCGAGTGATGGCCGAAGACCGGCGGCGCGACGTCGATCGCCTCGAAGATCTGACGCTGGGCGCCGGTGTTGGTGACGTGGTCGGCGCCGCGCACGATATGGGTGATACCCATCTCGGCATCGTCGACGACCGAGGCGAG
>JBCCSW010000217.1:0-7234 GCA_039199465.1 Pseudomonadota bacterium | reverse complement strand
CCCCCCGGGGGGGGGGGGGGGGGGGCGCGGGCGCTGGGGGGGGGGGGCCCGCGGGGGCCCGCGGGCGGGCCCCCCTCCCCCCGCTCGCCGACCGGACGCTGGATGCGGTCAGCGGGGGGCAGCGCCAGCTCGCGCTGCTGGCCCAGGCGTTGTTCCGCCGGCCGAGTGTGCTGCTGCTCGATGAGCCGACGGCCGCGCTGGATCTGCGCCATCAGCTCGTGGTGCTTGAGACAGTGCGCGCGGCGGCCGAGCGCGACGGGATCAGCGTCGCCATCGCCATCCACGACCTGACGCTTGCCGCCCGCTTCGCCGACCGGGTCGTCTGCCTCAGCGGCGGCCGTGTCGAGGTCGCGGGATCACCGGCCCAGGTGTTCAGCCACGCGCTGCTGAGCAGCATCTATGGCGTCGAGGCCGAGATCAGCCACAACGCCGCCGGCACCCCGATGATCGCCCCGATCCGTGCGCTGTGACGGGGATGGGCGTGCCGCCCGTCAGGCCGGCTGACCCAGCTTCCGTCCAAGACTGGACCGTGCCACCGCGAGCATCGGGTCGCGCCAGATGCTGCTCAGCGGATCGGTCCGCGTGACCAGCGAGATCGTGCGGAAGAAGGGCTGCGGCGCGCAGGAGAACGCCTCGACCCGCGCCGCGCCGTAGCGCTCAACCTCTCCCTTCGGCAGGATCGAATAGCCGAGCCCGTTGCCCACGCAGTTGGTGATCGCCTCGATATTGTCGAGGTAGATCGTCTGCCGCGGCGCCGCCTTCAGCCGGTCGAGGAACCGCGCGATCAGCCGGCCGATGCCGGATTGGGGCATGAAGTGGAAGAACGGCAGCTGGGCGCCCAGCGCGCTGTGCTCGTGGCCCGCGAAGTCCCGAGGGACGATCAGCACCATCTCCTCCTCGAACAGCGGGTGGCTGGCGAGGCCAGCCGTGGCCTCGGCGATCTCCGTCACCACCGCAGCGTCGAGCCGCCCTGTCCTTACGGCCTCACACAGGACCTCAGACAAGCCCGTCTCGAACGAGAAGCGGGCCGACGGCGCCGCGGCCACGGCGTGCTTCAGGAAGGCCGACAGCGCACGCGCGGCCACCGAATTCACGAAGCCGATGTGGAAATGGCCGGTCAGCGCCTCGTCCGACGCGCAATGGGACCGCAGCCGCGCCTCGGCGCGTACGACCTCCCGCGCTTCGGCCGCGATGGTCTCGCCGATGGGCGTCAGCTTCGGCGGCCGGAATGTCCTGTCGAACAGGGCGACGCCCAGATCCTCCTCCAGCGCCTTCATCTGCATGCTGAGCGCGGACAGCGTCATGTTGCGTGACTGCGCCGCCGTCGAGAACGATCCGAAGCGGTGGACGGCCAGCAGGCTTTCGAGGAAGGCAGTGCGCATATTCAGATTTCCTGGATTAATACCTCACTCTAATTCGTTTGATCTTGAGCACTCAAGCGCCCACCTTGATCACGGAACGGTGAAGGGAGGAGGGGTCCGTGCTCGATCAGCCGCATAGCCACTATCAGTCGATCGCGCGCGAGCTGGCCGAGCGCTTTGCCCCCAGGGCGGCGCGGTGGGATGAGCGCCGCGCCTATTGCTGGGACAATGTCCGCGTGCTGGCCGATGCAGGGCTGATGGGCATGACGATCCCGATCCGCTTCGGCGGCCAGGGCGCATCGTTCTACGACACCGTGCTGGTGGTGGAGGAACTGGCCCGCGCCTGCACGCTGAGCGCGCGTATCGTGGTCGAAGCGAACATGGGCGCCATCAGCGCGGTGATGGCCTATGGCTCTGACGAGCAGCGGGCCTTCGTGGCGCCCATTGTCGTGGCCGGCGACAAGCCTGCGATCTGCATCACCGAGCCCGCGGCCGGCAGTTCGGCGACCGAGATGCAGACGACGGCGCGCCGTGTCGGCGATCGGTATATCCTGAACGGCTGCAAGCATTGGATCACCGGCGGCGGCGTCTCGAAGCTCTACGTGATCTTTGCCCGCGTGCTGGGCGAGAACGGGGACGAGGAGGGCATCACCGGCTTCATCGTCCATTACGACCCCGAGGCGGGCGTCGTACCGAGGGGGTTCGAGATCTTGGGGCACGAGCGCACCATGGGTCTCTGCGGCATGCCGGAGGCCGAGCTGCGCTTTATCGATCTTGAGGTCGAGGCGCGCTTCGCCATCACCCCGCCGTCGGGCTTCCGCCGCGGCTTCGCCGACCTGATGACCGCCTATAACAGCCAGCGTGTCGGGGCGGGGACGGTGGCCATGGGCGTCGCGGCCGGTGCGCTTGAGCATGCGAAGCGCTATCTGGCCGAGCGCGAGCAGTTCGGCAGGCCGTTGCAGGAGTTCCAGGGGCTGCAATGGATGCTGGCCGATATGGACGCCTCGGTGCATGCCTCGCGCCTGATGCTGCACGAGGCGGCGCAGTCGGTCGGGCCGACCGGGTTTCCGGATATGATGATGGCCGCCCGCGCAAAGGCCTTCGCGTCGGAGGCTGCCATCAAGGTTGTGAGCGACGCGCTGCAGATCTTCGGCGCCCGCGGTTACGGCGCGCGCGAGCCGATCGAACGCATGTATCGCGACGTGCGGATGTTCACCATCGGCGGCGGTACGGCGCAGGTGCTGAAGACCCAGGTCGCGGGCGCCCTGCTCGGCATCAAGACGCCGCAGACGCGCGACGGCTACCTGAAGCTCGCCGAGCGCTGACGCAGGGCTCGGACCGCTCAGGGCGACCCGGGCAGGAGCGGAGCGAGCCGCTCTTCCAGATCTTTGAGAGACGCGCCCGACCGCAGGGCCACGTGCTGGCAGGCGCCGAGGCGCGTGGTCTCGGCGATGTCCGCCAGCCCGGCGACCTCGACCCGTCGCGTAGTCAGATCGTCGTGTAGCCAGATCTCGGGCGCGACGAGCCTTAGCCGGCGCCTGCACCAGTCGCCAGTCATCTGGTGTCCCCGCGCGCCCGAGCGGAACCAGTCGACGGCGGTCAGGTCCTCATAGAGGCTTTGCTCATAGCGGTCATACCGATCGAACTCAGGGATCCACGCTGCCGCCGTCAGGCAGCCCTGCAGCGGCGCCATCTCGCCGATCCAATGGCGCAGCATCGCCCTGATCGCCGCGCACTCGGCGCTGAGCGCATCGAACGCGTCGGGATGGTTGACGATCCAGAACGCGAGATGCGGCGGCGCGGCGCTCTTGCCGGGCGCGTCCTCGCGCAGGGCGACCTGCAGCAGGAAGCCGGCGAGCGGGAGCGGGTAGCCGGGCGCCGTTAGGTCGAGCGCGACGGTCTGCAGAGCGCTCTTCGAGGCAAAGGCGCGCTGCCAGAGCGTGTTGGCCCCGCGCGCCACGGCCGAGAACGCGACACGCTTCTTGGTGATCGAGCCCGAGGCGGTCATGTGCTTCTCGGTCGCGAGCGTTGCCTGCACACCGGGCTTCGTCGACAGCGCCGCGATCCAGGCATCGGCCTTGGCGGCGATGGTGCGCCGCGTCGCGTCGTCGTCGCTGCCGAGGATCGCGATCGCGCTCAGCACGGACGGCTCATTCAGCTGAAGCAGCAGACGGTGGTGGTAGTCCGAGCGGTCATGGGCATCGCTGCCGATGGGCCGCCAGACAGGCTCGGTCGCCTTCAGCCGAACGGGCGCCAGCGGCACGTGGTGATCGCGACCTGCGCAGAGCGTCATGCCCAGATGGCAGGCGGCGCCGAGGTCGGCCGTCATCTCGGCATTCACCACGAGCACGATGCGCCGTCGGGTATCGGGGTCGATCTGGGGCACTGCGAAGCCTGGGAAGCTGCGCGTGATCCGTCCTGCCGCCAGCGTCTCGGTGATCTCGACGCTGCCTTCCGCTATGGCGTTCGGCGAGGTGATCTGGCCGTTGTAGAAGGGGTAGGCTGCGATATGCAGGCGCTCGAGCCGGATCTGGCCGCAGGCGTTGCGGACCGTGATCTCGACGCCGACGCCATCGAAGCCCGGCCCGGCGCTGAGCGCCAGCCATTTGACACCGAAAGGACGGTCGGTGCGCGCCGGCCAGGCGGCCGGATAGACCCGGTGATGCGGGCAGTCGTCGTGATGGTGATAAGGTGTGAGCGCTGGCGGCTTGGCGACGGTCGATGACATGTTCCCGGCCCTGGCGACGTGCAGCAGCGTGAGCGCGCCGCCTAAGCCCGCCGCCTCGTCCGCGCGCACGCTCTGGCGGTGCGCTGGCAGGCCGAGCGCGGCGCACCAGGCAGCCAGCGCGTCCTCGGCGAAGACGGCGTCCAGATCGCGCGGCAGATCCTCGGGCACCGTGCCGAACAGGGCGCGCCAGGTCTTGGCGCGGGCGGCCGGCTCAAGGCGCCCAAGCGCCGGTGTCTCCGCCTGGCTGGCCGAGGTGATGGCGTCGATCTGGCGGCCGTCGTGAAACAGCAGCAGCTCGAAATCGTCGCTGTCGCGGAGCGCAGTCAGCAGGGCCGGCCGCGCCAAGGCGCGCGACAGGGTGGTGGCCAGCGCGGCCAGTGTCCCGTCGTCGTCCCTCTCTGCAAGATCATCCAGGATGGTCGCGAAGCCACAGCCGTCGTCGCCGATGAGTAGGATACGCTTGTCGCTGACCCCCGTCTCATCGACCACCGTCCAACCCAGTGTCTCCAGGCCCGAGATCACGGCCGCGGCGAGCACGCGCTGGTTGCCCGGATGATGGACGTGAAGCGTCGTCGCGGTCGTTCCCATTACTGTCTGGCCCCCCTTCGTCCCCACTTTCACCGCTGGTCCCCAACCTGCGGTGGTGCCGCCTTTGGAGCCGTACCCTCGATCCCGATGAGGCGGCTGTCATGGCGGCGCGGTGTGACGCGGGATGATAGGGCGGCGACAAGGCTCCTGTCGCCGATCCGTCAGGTGGGCCGACGCATTCTCACAGCGTCGGCAGGCAAAGGCCGAGCCGTTGGCGTTCGGCTCAGCCAGCCTCAGGCCGCGGTCGCGCGGCTCAGGCTGTCGCGGATCGCGTCGCGCATGATCGAGAGGCCGAGATCCAGTTCCTCATCCGTCACCGTCATCGGCGGCGCTATCCGGAAAACGCCGCCCATGCCGGGCAGGTTGACGATATTCATGCTGAGCCCGAGTTCCAGGCATCGCGCGGTGATCGCGTCGCCGAGTGACGGATCGGGTATGCGTGAAGACTTGTCGCGAACGATCTCCAGGCCGAGCAGCAGGCCGCGGCCGCGCACGTCGCCGACGCAGTCGAAATCGTCGCGGAGCGCCTCCAGCCCGTCGCGCAGCCTGGCGCCGGCGATCACGGCCCGCTCGGCCAGGCGCTCGCGCGCGATGACCTCCAGAACCGTCAGCCCGACGGCCGCGGGCAGGGGGTCCGAGACATGGGTGGTGTAGAACAGAAAGCCGCGCTCGTGGCAGCGTTCCTCGATCTCGGCGCTGGTCAGGACGGCGGCCAGTGGCAGGCCCGCGCCCAGCGTCTTGGAGAGGGTTAGGAAATCGGGCGTCACGCCGTCATGCTGGAACGCGAAGGTCCGGCCCGTGCGGCCGAGGCCCGTTTGCGCCTCATCGAGCACAAGCATCATGCCGCGGCGGTGGCAGTGCTCGCGCAGGGCGGCGAGATAACCGTCGGGCAGCACCAGAATGCCGCCCGAGCTTAGGATCGGCTCGGCGATGAAGGCGGCCAGCGCACCGGTCGACTGCCGGTCGATCATCTCGAAGCCGTAGTCCAGCTCGGCCCGCCAGTCGCCACCGAAGGTCGGGCGGTAGGAGTTCGGTGCCATGATCGCCATGCCGCCGACGCCGAGCGGTCCGTATCCCCGCCGGCCATGCGAGTAGGTGGCCGCGGCGGCGCCCCCGGTCATGCCGTGCCAGGACTGGGCGAAGCCCACGATCTCGTGCCCGCCGGTGGCCAGCCGCGCCATCTTGAGCGCCGCCTCGTTCGATTCGGCCCCCGTGGTCAGCAGCAGGACGCGGTCGAGGCCTGGCGGCGCCAGTTCGGCCAGCGCCTCGCAGAGGCCGACCACCGGCTCGGACAGCATGCCGCTGAACAGATGGTCCAGCGTCTCGATGCTGCCGGTGACGCTGGCCACGATCTCGGGATGGCAATGGCCTAGGATCGCGCTCATCTGGCCCGAGGTGAAGTCGAGCACCTGTCGGCCGGAGCGGTCGTAGAGGCGGCAGCCCTCGGCGCGGACCGGCACGAAATCCGAGAAGGCGCCGCCATAGCGGATCATCGTGGCGCGGGCGCGTTCGGCATGGGTGGCGGGCATGGGCGACCTCGCTTTTCAGTGAGGCCGTCAGGGTAGCGAAGCACGCGCCTGCCGAACAGCGCATAAAGGCCTGCAGCGCGGGCCCGGACGGTCGTTTGTACCCGCCGGTCGGGCAGTGCGGCTGTGCAGTGGGCGGCTAAGGTGGCTGTGCCGAGGGCGGAGCGCCGGCAGACCCCCAGAGAACCGGCATGGGACCGGCGGCGTGACCGAGCTTCGCCGTCAGTGGCTGAGCAGCGTCAGGCGGCAGCCGGCGGCCACGCGCGAGGACTGCTGGCGACCCGAGCGGCTTTCCTCGGCAACATCGTCGATGCAGCCGACCAATGCCTCGGCATAGCTGCGGATACCCGGCAGGCCCATCCTGTGCAGCTGGCGCGGCGAGAGCATGCGTACCGCCCAATCGCCCGCCGTGGCGAGGCGGTTGCGATCGGTGGCGTCTGACCATTCGGCCAGCGTGGAGTGATGCAACGTGCCGCCCTGGTACCAGGGCTTGCCCTTGAGCAGGCGCGAGGCTGTATCGTTTGCCCCGGGTGCGATGGTGTAGTGATCGGTCGGGGCAACGCTTGGTGCGGCCAGTGCGTCGCCCGATAAGACGACCAATCCCAGCGCCAGCGCAACGGCTGACGACGTGCCAAGGCGATACATGGCCCCTCCACAACTGCAACCTTCCCCTAGGGCCAACACTCCGCCACGAATGCGGCGACGGCGTGTCTCGGGTGGGCACAGGACGTGGCAGCGGGCCTTGAAAGGCGGCAGATCAGACTAAGGTCGCATGCCCCAGCCGGGGCTCAGCGCCGCGCTGCGGCTCAGATCTCGTCGATCGCCTCCAGGCTCTCCGGCAAGATCTGCCCGCCATCCACGACGATCTGCTGGCCGGTGATGTAGCCGGCCTCAGCTGTCGCGAAGAACAGCGCCGCATTGCCGATATCGGCGACATCGCCCAGGCGCTTTAGCGGGATCGAGGCCGCCATGGTCTTCAGATAGTCCTCGCCGAGGTCCTGCAGCCCCTCAGTATAGATGTTGCCCGGCAT
>JBCCSW010000216.1:0-7312 GCA_039199465.1 Pseudomonadota bacterium | reverse complement strand
TTTTCCAGCGCTTTGGCGCGGCGGTTCGGCTTTCGGGCGATGCCGGGCGTTATGTCTGCGACACAACCTTCTGGGCCGCGGCAGAGGCGTGCCAGGGCGCGGTCGCCGTGACCTTCGTCCATATGCCGCGAGAGGCGACCGACCCGGCAGCGCCGCGGGGGCGGGCGATCGCCGATGGGCTTGCGGCGTTGCTGGCGGCCTGACGCCTTCTCGCCGTGGTCGTGCCGGGCTGCTGGGCTTGGGCCCCGCGCTTGGGCCCCGCGCTTGGGCCCTAGCGGTCGGGCGGGCCGATCAGCTCGTTGACGGCGCTCAGCAGATCCTCGCCGTTGATCGGCTTTGTCAGCACCGTGTGGCCGGCGAGCACGTCGATCGAATCCAACGTCAGCTCGCGCGGATAGCCCGACAGGAAGGCGGTCTTGGTCGTCGGCCTGATCCGCGTGACTTCGCGCGCGAGGTCAGGCCCCTGCAGGCGCCCTGGCATCACGATGTCCGACAGCAGCAGGTCGACATCGCGCGCCGGCTCGTCGCGCAAGAGCTCAAGCGCGGCATCGCCGTTCTCGGCGACGGCGACCGCATAGCCGGCCCCGCGCAGTCGTGCGGCGACGAGGCGGCGCACGGCGGCGTCATCCTCGACCACCAGGATCGACCGCGGCGGCACCGCATTCGGCGCGCGCTCGAGGCTCTCGGTATCGGGCGCCAACGCGGCCGGCGTGTCGTCGGGGGCGGGCAGTGCCGGCATATCCATCGCCGTCCCGGCCACGTCGCCCGAGACCGGGAAGAAGAGCTTGACCGAGGTCCCGACATTCACGGTCGAGCTGATGCGCGCGCTGCCGCCGGACTGCTTGGCGAAGCCGAACACCATCGACAGGCCGAGGCCCGATCCCTCGCCCACGGTCTTCGTCGTGAAGAAGGGTTCGAAGGCCTGGGCGATCGTCGCGCGATCCATGCCGTGGCCGGTATCGCTGACGGCGAGCATGACGTAGCGCCCGGCCGGCAGATCTTCGGAGGCGCCGAAGCCGTTCGCGCCGCCGAACTGCAGATTGGCGGCCGACAATGTGATCGTGCCGCCGTCGGGCATGGCATCGCGCGCGTTCAGGACGAGGTTGAGGATCGCATTGTCGAGCTGGTTGCGGTCGACCTTGACCGGCCAGAGGCCGCTCGGCGGATCGACGCGCAGCGCAATCTGGTCGGGCAGGATGCGCCCGATGGCGCGGCTGGCATCATGCATGACCGCCGACAGATCGACCGGGCGCGGATCGAGCTGCGCGCGCCGGCCGAAGGCCAGGAGTTGTGCGGTCAGGGCGCGGCCGCGCTCGGTCGCGCGGATCGCCTCGTCCACCAGCCCGTCGCGCGCGGCCTGCAGCTTCTCCTCGCGCAGGAACTCGAGATTGCCGAGGATGACCGTCATCAGGTTGTTGAAGTCGTGCGCCACGCCACCGACCAGACGACCGAGGCTTTCGAGGCGCTGCGTCTCCTGCGCGGTGGTCGCTGCACGCTCCAGCGCGACACGCTTGCGCTTCAGCTCGTTCTCGACGAGGTGGCGCTCGCTGTCGACCTTCCGGGTGACCGAGACCGCGAGCAGCGTCGAGAGCAGACCGATCGCGATCACGACGACGAGGCCGAAGACCTCGAAGCGGTTGTAGCCGACCGTGCCGGTCACGGTGAGGCTGAGCTGGCGGTCGGCGAGCGGGATATCGGGGACGACGACGGTGTGGGCCGAGCGGAGCAGGGTCATGCGCTCGGAGGGCAGGGCGCGCTCGCGCGCGACGCTGGCGCTGCCCTCGGCCCCGACCATGCTGAGCGACAGGGCCAGGATGCCGGCGCCCGGCCGTTCGATGATCGCGTTGAGCAACGGCTCGGGGTCGATCGAGGCGGCGACGAGGCCGGCATCGGTGCTGATGCCGAGATCGGCGGCGACCGCGGGCGAGAGCGAGACGGGTGCCGCCATCAGCATGGTGAAGGGCCGCCCGGTGGCCGGCTGGCCGAACAGCACGGGATCGCTGAGTGCGATCGCGCGGCTGTCGAGCGCGCGGCGCGCGGTGTCGAAGCGCATCCGGGCATTGACCAGGTCGAAGCCGAAGAGCCGATCTCGCGCCACCGGCGGCTCGACCATCAGCACGGGAAAATGGGTGGCGTCGTTGGGGCCCGAGGCGAGCTCGGGCACGGGCGGGTAGCCGGCCGCGTCGAAGCGCTCGGCGTTGCGGTTCAGAAAGGCGGCCAGCGTGTCCAGCGACCAGGACGGCGTCGCGGCCATGAAGGCGAAGGCCTCATGCGTGCCGAGCTGCCGCCCGGTGCCGAGGGCGCGGTAGAATTGGCCGAAACGCTCGGGATCGAGCCTGTCGAGCGTGGTCAGATGGGCCGTCATGGCGATCAGCTGGTGCTCGACATTCACCAACTGCAGCGACAGGCGCTCGGCGATCTCGCGCGAGCGCTCCATCGCGGCCTCGCGATGGATCTGGCCGATCAGTAGCGATGCCAGCACCGTGATGAACACGGTGAGCATGAGCCCCAGCGTAAGGGCGACCGTACTGACCCCGGGGCGGTGACCCCACATTCGGCACTCCAAGACAGCCCGACTCCCCCCGATAATCCGTCACTGTGACAGCAGTGCGGTAGGATCCAACGGGATGAGCGGCGTGACTATGTGATCACACCTATCTCTCCGGCAACGGAATGTGCTCCGCATTGTCGTCCGGCGGAAGGTGAAATCGGCCGTTTTGCCAGTCGCCGGCGCGCCATGCCTCCTTCGCGGCCTCGATCCGCTCGCGGCTGGAGGCGACGAAGTTCCACCAAATGTGGCGGGGGCCGGCGAAGGTCTCGCCGCCGAGGATCATGACGCGCGCGGCGGTAAGCGCGCTGATGGTGATGCGGTCGCCGGGTCGGAAGACCAGCATGCGGCCCGCTTCCCAGGTCTGACCCGACACCGCGATCGTGCCGTCGAGCACGTAGACGGCGCGGTCCTCGTGATCGTCAGGCATCGGCAGGCTGGCGCCGGCCTCCAGCACCGCGTCGCCGTAGAACATGTCGGAGAAGGTCTTGACCGGCGCCCGCTCGCCATAGGCATGGCCGAGGATCAGGCGGACCTGCTTGCCCTCGCCCTCGATCATCGGCAGTGCGGCCTGGGGCTGGTTCTCGAAGCCGGGATCGGTGTCCTCATGCGCGTCGGGGAGCGCGACCCAGGTCTGGATGCCGAACAGCGGGTGGCTGGGCAGGGTGCGCTGGGCCGTGCCCGAGCGTTCGGAATGGGTGATGCCGCGCCCGGCGATCATCCAGTTCACCGCGCCCGGCGTGATCTCCATCGAGGTGCCGAGGCTGTCGCGGTGGTGGATCGCGCCCTGGAACAGATAGGTGACGGTGGCCAGGCCGATATGCGGATGGGGTCGGACGTCGATGCCCTTGTCGGTCAGGAACTCAACCGGGCCCATCTGGTCGAAGAAGATGAAGGGCCCGACCATCTGGCGCTGCGACGAGGGCAGCGCGCGGCGCACCTCGAACTCGCCCAGATCGCGGGCGCGGGGGACGATCACGGTGTCGATCAGGTCGACCTCGTCGCCGGTCGGGCAGTGGGGGTCGAGGGCGGGGTTCCAGCTCATGGGTTTGTGCTCCTCAGCGATGGTACTGCGGAGAACAATAGTGAGCTGTTCCGCGCCATCATGCGCGAGGTGCGCAAAACAGACTTATTGCACGGCGCTGATGCCGGGCAGGGGTGGCGATGAGCGCACCGTCAGCTGGGCGCCGTTGCCTCGGTGCCCGGGCTTCTGGGGTCGTCGGTCAAGGTGACGACGCTCGGTCCGCGGACGATCACCACGGTCTCCCGTGCGCCACGGACGGCGCCTCGTTCAGCGGGCGCGTCGACGGCAGCGACAATGGTTCGCTAGGGACTGGGAGCGAGGTTGCGGAGGCTGAGCGCGACGCCGTTGCGCAATGGCGAGCCCGCAGACTGCGCGCTGGCACAGCCGAGGCCGATCAGCCGACCTCGGGAATGGCGTTTGGCGTCGGTGGTGGCGTCGCCGCCGCGCCGCTCATGCCGTCGGCGACACCTGTCCCACGGCGGGAGCCGGGCGGAGGGCTGCGACGCGGGCGGCCAGCATGGCGACGTCATCCAGATCCGCAGGGCGCGGCGAGGAGGCAAGCATCGGCGCATTGGCCGGCCGGCGCATGGTGGCGGCGATGGTCGCCTCGTCCAGATGCGCCGCGGCATCCGGCAGGCTGGCCGGAATGCCGGCCGCGCGCATCAGGTCCGAGAAGGTGGACGGCAGCGCCTCGGCCTCGCGCGCGCCGCCAAGCGCGCGGGCGGCATTGGCGAAATCCTCGCGCGCGGTGTCCTCGGCGCCCGAGACCAGCCAGGGCAGGGCCGCTTCGAGCCCCAGCGCCGTGGCGTGGCCGTGATGGACGCGCGCCAGCGAGCCGAGGGCGTGGCCGATATTGTGGCCGAGATGGGTGCCGCACTGCTCGATCGCGCGCCCGGCGAGGGTGGCGGCCCAGAGCACCTGGCCGCGCGCCTCGCTGTCTTGCCCGTCGGCCACCGCGCGGGGCAGGAACCGGGCCAGCAGGTCGAGCGCCGAGAGGCCGAAGGCGCGGGCAGGTGCCGTGGTGCGGGCGCTGGTCGCGGCCTCGAGCGCATGGGTACAGGCGTCCATGCCGGTCCAGGCGGTCAGGGTCTCGGGCAGCGTGCTGGTGAGCCGGCCGTCGAGGATCGAGAGAACCGGGAGCAGAGCATCGCCCCAGAACCAGAGCTTTTCGCCATCGGGCGCGCTGGCGACGGCGGTGCGGGTGACCTCGGCGCCGGTGCCGGCGGTGGTTGGGATCGCGACGACCGGCAGGCCGGCGGCGGGGATGTCGCGGGCGCCAAGCGCGTAGTCGATCACCGGACGGCTGCCGCCGATCACCACGGCGGCGAGCTTGGCGGCATCGATCGCCGCACCGCCGCCGAGGGCGACGATGGCGCCGATGCCCTGGTTCTCCGCGAGCCGGGCGATTGCGTCGATGGTGTCGGTATGCGGCTCGCCCTCGATCGGGGCGGCCAGCACGGCAGGGCGCGATCCGCTCTCCAGCATGCGCTCGACCCGTTCGACCACGCCGAGCGTCACCAACGCGCGGTCGGCCACCACCATCACGGGCGCCCTGGTCGCCGGGGCGGCATAGCCGTCGAGCGCCTCGGCCAGTTCGTCGAGCCGACCGTCGCCGAACAGGATCGGCCCGGCGGCCGCCATGGTGAAGGCTGTGGGCATCGACACCCTCCGCAAGGTTGTTTTTGGCCGCCTAACCTGACCTAGAAATCGGTCGGCGCGCCCCCTTCTGCGACACGCCGTGCGACGAAATCGTCCAGTGCGGCGCGGCAGCCGTCATCCATCGGGGCCGGCTCGAACTCGGCCAGGATGGTCTTCATCATCGCGTTGGCACGGTGCAGCGCGTCGATACCGCCATCCAGCTCGTAGGCGCCGTAGTTCCGCCAGTCCGACAGGAAGGGCTGGTAGAAGGCGGTCTCATACCGGTCCTGCGTGTGCTGGGGGGCGAAGAAATGGCGGCTGCTCTCGGGCATGGCGTCGACCTCGGCGATGACGTCGACGGCCAGCGCCTCGGGCGAGCAGTCGATCGGGCGCTGCATGGCGATCACCTGGTTCAGCACCTCGCAGTCCATCACAAACTTCTCGAACGAGGCGCAGAGCCCGCCCTCGAGCCAGCCGGCGGCGTGGTAGACCATGTTGACGCCCGAGGTGACGCAGGCCCAGAGGCTGTTCATGCTCTCCCACATCGACTGCTGGTCGGGCGCGTTGGCAGCGCAGGCGTTGGTGGCGCGGATCGGCAGGCCGTAGAAGCGCGACATCTGCGCCGACATGCGCGTGGCCTGGACGTATTCCGGCGTGCCGAAGGCGGGCGCGCCCGAGCGCATGTCGACATTGTTGGTGAAGGTGCCGAAAGCGCAGGGCACGCCCGGCCGGATCGCCTGCAGCAGAACCACGCAGGCCAGGCACTCGGCCAGCGACTGCGCGACCGAGCCGGCGATGGTGACCGGCGAGGTGGCGCCGGCCAGGGTGAAGGGCGTGATGACCGTGGGCTGGCCCCGGTCGGCGAGGCGCATCGCCCCATCCAGCATCGGGTGGTCGTGTTTCAGCGGCGAGGTCGAGTTGATGTTCGTGTACATCCTCGGCGTCGCCTCGAACGCGTCATGGCTCAGGCCGCCGGCGAGGCGCACCATCTCCATCACGTCCTCCACCCGCTCGGCGCCGAGCGAATAGGCGTGCATGACCTTGTCGCTGATCGTCAGCTTGTCGTGCAGGCAGTGCAGGTGGCGCACGCCCGGGTGCAGGTCCATCGGCTCAACAGGGTAGCCGCCAAGGAAATGGATGCAGTTGAAGTGCTGGCTGAGCTTGGCGAAGTTGCGGAAATCCTCGCGCGTGCCGGGGCGGCGGCCGGCCTCGATGTCGCTGCAGTTGGGCGGGCTGGAGACGTTGCCGAAGGTCATGTGCCGCCCACCGACGGTGATCTGGCGGTCGGGGTTGCGCGGCGTGATCGTGAAGGCCGCGGGGGCGAGGGCGACATACTGGCGGACCAGATCGCGGCCCATGCGCACCCGCGGGCCGTCGGCGTCGACGTCGCAGCCGATCGCCGACAGCTCGCGCCGCGCACGCGGGTGCAGGAAGTCGATGCCGATCTCCTCGAGGATGCGCATGGTCGCGTCGTCCATGGCCGCGACCTGATCGGGATCGAGCGGGTCTATCGGCGGGTCGACCAGCACCGGCGGCCCCCAGGGGAGCTGCGCGGGCACGGTGCTGCCGCGGCGCTGGTTGCCCGAGCGCCCGCCGGCACGACGCCGCCGCGCCGGGCGGCCGTCGGCTTGGGCGTCGGTCTCTCGGCCGGTACCGGCTCCCGCACCACTGCCGGGTTCGCTGCCGTGCTCGCTGCCGGCTTCGTTGGGGCTTGCCGGCGTGCCTGTCGGCGCTTCGGTGACCTCGGACATGGAATAGCTCCTCGCACGTCTGTCGGGTGAGCCTCGCCCGCGCCACCGCCGATGGCTGTCGCCTATCCGTCATCATATGTCGCGTTCGGGCATGGCGATCGGTCTCGTGGTTGGCGGGGCGCGCGCCCAGCGCTCGTAAGAGTAGGGCCGGCCCATTGCGGCCCGCCGAGTTATCGGGCGCGAGAGGGGCCCGCCGATCTCGGGCGGCCTATTTGGGCCGCCTGTTCGGGCAGCCTGTTCGGGCAGCCTGTTCGGGCAGCCTGTTCGGGCCGCCTGCTCGGGCAGCCTATAGAGTGGCGAGCAGCGCGGGCAGGTCGGCGATCGACGGGATGACGGCATCGGCGAAGGGCG
>JBCCSW010000215.1:0-7332 GCA_039199465.1 Pseudomonadota bacterium | reverse complement strand
TGCGTGTCGCCGGTGACGAACTCGACCTTCTTGCCGAGGATGCCGTTGCCCTTCAGCGCTTTGGAGCTGAAGGTGTTCATCATGCCGCCATCGCTGCTGTCGTCGCCGTTCAGATGCTTCACGGCGAGCTGGAGAGCGCGCAGCTGGTCGGCGCCCTCTTCCGCGTAGGAGCCGGTCTGCGGCACGTTGAAGCCCAGCGTCACCGTCTGGCCCTGGGGCATGTTGGTGTGGCTCTGCGCCCAGGCGTTGCGGTGAAAGAAGGTCGGCGCCGCGAGGCCGGCACCGAGCGCGGCGCCCGAGCGCAGCAGCCCACGGCGATTGATCGTCAGTTTGCTCATCAGGTTCCTCCCGGTTGATGGCCGGCAGGGGCAGGCGGCGTCTTCCGGCCGCGTGCCAGCACCCGCGCGGCGCGTGCTCCGGCGGGCGCAGTATGACGGGCAAAGTCAATCAGGCAACAAGTGATTGACGATGTTGGAAAAGCCTGTAAATCCTTCGAATGCAGCAAGGCTGCTGATGTGTGGATTTTACACTGCACCGCACCATCGGCCCAGCGACGGAGTGACGTCATGGCCCAGGGGATCGTGGGAGCACGCATCCGCGCCCGGCGCCAGCAGATGGGCCTGACCCAGGCCGAGCTCGCCCGCCGGATCGGCATAAGTCACAGCTATCTCAACCTAATCGAGCGCAACAAGCGCGGCATCGGCGGCAAGCTGCTCAACAGTGTCGCCGAGCAACTTGGCATCACGCGCGAGGATCTGGACGGCGCGGCGGAGCGGCGTCTGTTCGATCAACTGGTGGAAATCTCTACCGACCCGCGGCACGGCGCGCTTGGCCTGAATGCCGGCGAGGCGGGCGAGATCGTCGGCCGCTTCCCCGCCTGGGCGCAGGCGATGGCCGGGCTCGCCCGCTCTGAGCGGAGCCTGACGGCACAGACGCGGGCCCTGAACGACCGGCTGACCCACGACCCGTTCCTGGCCGAGGCCGTGCACCGGATGCTGACCCATACCGCAGCGCTGCGGGCGGCGGGCGAGATCCTGCGCGATATCGACGATCTGACCGACGAGGACCGCATCCGCTTTACCCGGATCGTGGCGGGCGAGAGTGCCGAGCTGTCCGAGGTCGGCACGGCACTGGCGGGCTATTTCGACCGCGCGCATGAGGAAGGCGGGGCGGTCGGTCATGACGACGAGGTCGATCGGCTGTTCGAGGGCCGCGCGAACCACTTCGCCGAGATCGAGCACGCCGTGGGTTCAGCGCAGAGTCCAGCGGGAGGGCCGACCGTCGGGCTGGCGGATGGACCACGGGATGGGCCAAGGGATGGATCAGCGCCAGGCAGCACCGCGATCGAGGGGTTGCTGACGCAGACGCTGAGCAGCGTCGATGCGCGCGACATCGCCCGCCAGCGCCTGGCGCGCTATGCCGCCGACGCTGCCGCCGCGCCCCTTGGCCCGCTGATCGAGGCGGCGGAGGCCGAGCGCTACGACGCCGAACTGATCGCCGCGCGCCTCGGCGTTGCGATCGACGTCGTGTTCCGCCGGCTCTCGACGCTGCCCGCCGCGCCCGGCCGGCCGCGCTTCGGCTATCTCGAGACGAACGCCGCGGGCGTGGCGACCGAGATCCGCACGATCCCGGGCCTCGTCCCGCCCCGGCACGGCGCCGCCTGCCCGCTCTGGATCAACCACATTGCCAGCGCCCGCCCGGGCCAGACGTTGCGCCAGATCGCGGTGTTCCCGACAGGTCTCAGGCTGATGCTCGTCGCGCGCACGCGCATCGAGCAGCCGGCGGGCTTCGGCCGGGTCGCGCCGCCGGTGACCGACATGATCGCCTTCGATGCGCAGGCGGCTGGGGCCACGGTCTACGGCCGCGGTGCGGCACCGGATGCGGTGCCGGTGGGCCAGTCCTGCCGGATCTGCCCGCGCGACACCTGCGATCACCGCGTAACGATCCCCGTTGGTGGCTGATCTGCACTGAAAACAGGCAGTAGCCTTGCGCTCGGCGACACTTCAGGTCATCGTTCGAGCTGTGTTCTTGGAATAATGTTTCGCGAACGCCAAGCCAATGAGCGCTGACGAACGGCGCCGAGCTGGAGGAAACCCCGATGAGCGACGCGCGGTGCCGCATCCTGTTGGCCGAAGACGAGCAGAGCATCGTCGCGTCGCTGACCTTCCTGCTCGAACGCGCGGGGTTCGAGGTCGCGGTGGAGCCCGACGGCGCCAAGGTCGTGGCCCGCGCGCTGGCCGAGCAGCCGGCGCTCGTCCTGCTGGACGTCATGATGCCCGGCATCGATGGGTTCGAGGCGCTGCGCCGCCTGCGCGCGGACCCGGCAGGCCGCAGCCTGCCGGTGATCATGCTCACCGCGAAGGGGCAGCGCGAGGATCGCGAGACCGCCATCCATCTGGGCGCCGACCACTTCATCACCAAGCCCTTCGCCAATAGCGATGTCGTCGATGCCGCCCGTCGCCTGGCCGCTGGTCGCCAGGGTGCCGGTGCGAAAGGCGGCAGTGCAAACGGTGCCGGTGCGAACGGTGCCGGTGCTACGGGCGCCGCGCCGCGGGTGCAGACCCGGGGGCCGGCGGCAGAGCAGGGCGTTGGACAGGCGGCGCGCGCCGCGACCTGACCGGGCGATGTCGACACCCGACATCACGCCAGCCGACCAACCGGCATCCGATAAGCAGAGCAGCACTCAGCAGAGCGGCGATCAGCAGCGCAGCACTCAGCAGAGCGGCGGGCAGCAGAGCAGCGGGCAGCAGGGCAGCGGGCAGCAGGGCAGCGGCACCGCGCCAGGCGACCTGACGCGCCGCGCCCGCGATGCCGCCATGGCGCTGCCCGTGCTCGGCCTGTTCCTGCTGGCGAGCCCGCTGACCGCGGCCTTCGCGATCGAGGGGCGGATCCTCGGCGTGCCGGTCGTCGTCGTCTACGTCTTCGCGGTCTGGGCGCTGCTGATCTACGGCGCCTACCAGATCGGGCGGCGCCTCACGGGCGCGACCGCGCAGCGGCGTCGCGGGTCGGGCTAGGATGCGACGGCGAGGCTCGGCATGCTGACCCAGGACCTGCTGCTGATCGTCTCGCTCAGCTATGTGGTGCTGCTGTTTGCGGTGGCCTTCACCGCCGACCGACAGGGCCTCAGACGGTCGAGCTGGCTGCACTCGCCCGTCGTCTACACCCTCTCGCTGTCGGTCTATTGCACGGCCTGGACGTTCTACGGTGCGGTCGGGCTCGCGGCGCGCTCGGGCCTGGAGTTCGCGACCATCTATATAGGGCCGACGCTGGTCTTCGTCGGCTGGTGGCTGACGCTGCGCAAGCTGGTTCGCATCGGGCGCGAGCACCGCATCACCTCGATCGCCGACCTCGTCTCCTCGCGCTATGGCAAGTCGACCACGCTCGCCATCGTGGTCACGGTCATCGCGGTGATCGCCACGACGCCGTATATCGCGTTGCAGCTGAAGAGCATCGTGACCAGCTTCGAGGCGATCTCGGGCGCCGAACATGCGACGCGCACGGCCTTCTGGGTCGCCTGCGGGCTGGCCGCCTTCACCATCCTGTTCGGGACCCGGTCGATCAGCGCGCATGAGCGCCATCACGGCGTCGTCGCCGCCATCGCGCTGGAGGCGATCACGAAGCTGGTGGCGCTGGTCGCGGTCGGCGCCTTCGCGATCTGGGGCGTGGCAGGCGGCGTCGGCGCGGTGTTCGACCGGATGCCGACCGATATGCTGACCCCCGACGAGGCCTTCGGCGCGCGCTGGTTCACCATGATCGTGCTGGCGGGTGCCGCGATCATCTGCCTGCCGCGTCAGTTCCACGTGACCGTGGTCGAGAACACGGACGAGCGCCACTTGATCACCGCGTCCTGGATGTTCCCGCTCTACATGTTCCTGCTCAGCCTGTTCGTGCTGCCGATCGCCATCGCCGGGCTCGCCTGGCTTCCCGCCGGCTCCAACCCGGACCTTTTTGTCATCGCGCTGCCGCTGGCCTTCGAGCAGGAGGAGCTGGCGCTTCTGGCCTTCATCGGCGGCTTCTCTTCGGCGACATCCATGGTGATCGTGGCCTCGATCGCGCTGTCGATCATGGTGTCGAACCACATCGTGGCGCCGATCGCGCTGAACCGGCTGCTGACGACCAGCGCGGCCTCGGGCGATGTGCGCGAACTGCTGCTGACGGCGCGACGGGCGACGATCATGGCGCTGCTCGGCCTTGGCTTTCTGTACTTCACGCTGACCGATGGGCGCTCGAACCTGGCTGCCATGGGCCTTATCGCCTTCGTCGGCGTCGCCCAGTTCCTGCCGGCGCTGGCGGGCGGCCTGCTGTGGCGGGGCGCGACGCGGGCCGGGGCGCTCGCGGGCCTGATCTCGGGCGGCGTGCTCTGGCTCTACACGCTCTATCTGCCGGCGCTCGGCGTCTTTCCCGTGAGCTGGGTGATCGACGGTCCGCTCGGCGTCTCGGCGCTCCGCCCGCAGGCCTTGCTCGGCCTCGACGCGCAGGACCCCCTGGTGCATGCCACGATCTGGTCGCTCGGCGTGAACGTCTTCCTGTTCATCTCGGTCTCGCTCTTCACCGAGATGCGCCCGCTCGAGCGGCTGCAGGCCGGCCTGTTCGTCGATGTCTTCCGCTCACCGGGCTCGGAGGCCCGTTTCGTCCGCCGCGATGCCGCCTCGGAGGATCTGTTCATCCTGGCCCAGCGCATCCTCGGCGCCGACAACGCCCGGCGGGTGTTCGACGAGATCGCCCAGGGCCAGGGCGTGACCGAGGGCCTGCCGGCGCCCGACGACGCCATGATCGCCCGGCTGGAACGTGAGCTTGCAGGCTCGATCGGCGGGGCCTCGGCGCATGCCATGGTCACCCGGGCGACCGGGGGCGAGATGGTCTCGCTGACCGAACTGATGGATATCGCCGACGAGACCCAGCGCCTGATCGAGACCTCGGCCAGGCTTGCCGATAAGACGGCCGAGCTGGAGCAGACGGCGGACGAACTGCGCCGCGCCAACGAGCGTCTGCGCCGCCTGGACCGGCAGAAGGACGACTTCCTGAGCCAGGTGAGCCACGAGCTGCGCACGCCGATGACCTCGATCCGCTCCTTCGCCGAGATCCTGCAGACAACCGAGGATCTGTCGGCCGAGGAGTATCGCCGCTTCACCGGCATCATCCATTCCGAGAGCCTGCGCCTGACCCGGCTCCTGGACGAGATATTGGATATCGGGCGGCTCGAGGCCGGTCAGCTCGACATCCCGCTGTCGCCGGTGCCGGCACGCCTCGCGGTCTCCTCGGCGATCGACGGGGTTGCGGGTCTGGCGTTCGAGCGCGGCGTGCGCATCGCAATCGCGGGCGAGGTGCCGGATCTTGCGATCATGGCCAATCCCGACCGGCTGCAGCAGATCCTCGTCAACCTCCTGTCGAACGGGATCAAGTACAACCCGTCGGCCACGCCGGAGATCACCGTCTCCTCGGCCCTGCAGGGCGGCATGCTGCATATCGACGTGGCCGACAATGGCGGGGGTGTGACGCGCGAGGAGGCCGAGGACATCTTCGCCAAATTCACCCGGGGCGCGCGCGCCGGCGCCGATGCCGGCGCCGGGCTAGGCCTGCCGATCAGCCGGGCGATGGCCGAGCGGATGGGCGGTCAACTGCTCGTCGTGTTCCGCGCCGACGGCAGCAGCTTCTTTCGCGTCGCCCTGACGCTTGCGGCCGCCGAGACAGCGGCGGCCGAATAGCACGCGGTCCTAGTCGCAGAAGTCGGCATAGGCGCCGGGATGCACGCCCTGCACCTCGCTGCAGCTATGGTAGTGCGTGCAGACATAGCGGCTGCGCCCGGCGAAGATCGTGGTCCAGTCGTACTGGACCTCACCCTGCGACGGGTTGTTGCTCTCGCAGATCAGCCAACCACCGCTGCCGGGATTGCCGACCTTGACTGCCGTCGTGTTGTTGCACCGATCGTTCGGCGGCACCTGCCCGCCGGCGCAGGAAGCATGGTAAGCGTCAGCACCCGTGCCGGCGAGGATCGTCAGCAGGCAGGCGAGCGAGAGTATTCGAATACGCGTCATGGTTAACCTCGATGTAATGATGGCGAGTCGTCACCTCGGAATACTCCAAACACAGCGCGTTTTAAGCAACAGTCTTAAGTAGAAACGAATATGACTTTTGACGTGAAGTCAAAAGCTCAGTGTTACGCGACCCACTGCGGAGAACTCCCGCGAATAGCGCGGTTCCGAGATCAGGCTCCCGGACAGGCCAGGACGATCCTCGAAGCCAAAATCGCTGCCGGTGACATTGCGCAGTTCAAGCGACACCACACCCTGCCCTTTGGGCAGACGATACCCCCCGGTTACTGTGCTGACGGGAAAGGTGTCACGCTCGACGACAATCCCGTCGACGTTCCCGTCGTTGATGCCGCTACGGTGATGCGCCACGCCCACACGGCCGGTCAGGAAGAAGCCCGAAGGGTCGAACCAGTTCATGCCGACCGTCGCCTCGGTGACGGCGTAGTCGTCGAGATCGGTGAAATCCACCAGTGAGCCATTGACGACGATCCGTTCGAAACCCAGCGTCGCCGTGAGCCGATCGCTCAGGATCGCATCGGCGTGGAAGCGCAGCTCCGATTGCCGCTCGTCCCGGCCCTCGCCTTCGGTCGGCGCGCGGGCGAGGCGGCGTTCAAGACCTTCCACACCCAGTTCCAGGCGTGGGTGCGGGCGCAGGTCGATGCCGCCGCCATAGGTCGTGACCGGCACGCCGCCACGCGCGTCGGTAAGCTGCGTAAGGCCCGCGACCGTCTGCGGCTCAAGCCGCTGCAGGACCAGCGTATCCGGCGTCACCGCGCGCATCCAGCCGCCGCGCAGCGTCATCCAGGACCCGAAGTCTATTCGGAGGCCCGCCTTGGGTGACACGGTCGTTTCGGTCTCGTCCAAGTCACCGTCGTCCTGGTTGATCCTGAAGCGATCCACCGAGAGGCCAAGCGTCAGATCGGCGGTGATCGGCACGCCGAAGACGCCACCCTGGCCAAGCCCTGGAACCTGTATCCGGCCCGGCATGCGGTCATTGCCCCCCAGCGACAGCGTTCCGTAGGCATAGCCCGTGACGTGGCGCGTCTCGAGCGATGCCGGCGTGCCGAGGCGACCCTCCGGGAAGATGAACCCCGTCATGCCGTCCACGTCGGCGCGGGCATAGGACAGTCCCGAGACCAGGGTTAGCGGCCCGAAACGACTGACATCCTGCACCTGGCCGTCGATGCCTCTGCCTTCCTCGTCGGTAAAGCTCTCAGCCGGCCCGAAGAACGTGGGCTCCGCTTCCAGCAGGGTGCTCTCCTGCTCGCTCCAGGTGAACACGGCGGCGACGGCGTGGCCG
>JBCCSW010000214.1:0-7332 GCA_039199465.1 Pseudomonadota bacterium | reverse complement strand
GGCATGAATAACAAAACGGTGACCTCGCATCGCAGCACAACGGTTTGAGCGCATAACCGCGTAGATGGCGTAAGGGCAACTGGGAGTCAGTCAATGCAAGACATCGATATCGCCTCGACAGCGGCGCTCGGCGCCAGCCAACGGGACGATTGGGGGGCGACAGTGGCGGCATTCCTCGCCCATTGCCGCTCGACGCCGGAGCATCTCGGCCGGGTAATCGAGGGGGCGCCGGACTTCGCCCTTGCCCACGCTGCCAAGGGCTTCTTTCTCCTTCTTCTCGGTCGATCCGAACTCGTCTCCCCCGCCTGCACTGCGATGGCGGAGGCAGAGCGTCTGGCGGAGACTGTCCCGCAGGAGGAGCCGCGCCGTCTGCAAGCCTATCTCGAGGCTTTGCGCCTCTATGCGGCTGGCCGACCGACGCCCGCGACCGCGCGCCTCGGCCGGTGGCTGGACGAGGCGCCCGGCGACATGCTGGCGCTGAAGCTCGATCAGGCCATCCGCTTCGTGCTGGGCGATCGTAGGGGCATGCTCGCGCGCACCAATGCAGCCCTGGTCGCCTATGACAGCCATGCATTCGAAGGCTTTGCACTCGGCTGCCATGCCTTCGCGCTCGAGGAGAACGGAGCCTATGCCGCGGCCGAGAAGGCCGGCCGACGCGGTCTCGAGCACGCACCGAACGATGCCTGGGGCCTGCATGCCGTGGCGCATGTGTATGACATGACGGCGCGCGGTGCGGCGGGCCTGCGCTTCCTGGAGGATCACGAAGCCGCCTGGGCGCATTGCAACAACTTCGGCGCTCATGTGTGGTGGCATCTGGCGCTGTTTCACCTGGATCTCGGCGACTACGACCGCGTGCTCGATCTATACGACGCGCGGATCCGGGCCGAACGGACCGACGACTATCGCGATATCGCCAACGCGGCCTCGATGCTGACGCGGCTTGAGATCGAGGGCGTGGCGGTCGGCGCGCGCTGGGACGAACTGGCAGCGCTGGCCGAGAACCGGGTCGAGCCCGGTTGCGTTGTGTTCGCCGACCTGCACTACCAGCTCGCGCTCGAGGCTGCAGGCAAGCGGGGTGCAGCGGATGCGATGATCGACCGGCTGGCCGCCGATGCCGCGTCGCAAGACCACGACATGCATGAGGTTGCGGCGGTCGCGGGCCTGCCTGCGGCGCGCGGCCTGACGGCGTTCCGCGCCGGGCGCTATGGCGAGGCGTTCGACGCGCTCCGCGATGTCCGCCCCAGCCTGCAGCGTGTGGGCGGCAGCCATGCCCAGCGCGACGTGTTCAGCCGGGTGATGATCGAGGCGGCCATCCGGGCCCGGCGCTATGACGATGCCGAGACCGAACTGGCGGGCCGCGCGGCGCGGCGGGGCGGCGAGGACGGCTTTACCGCCAGGCGCCGCGAGGCTATCGCCAAGGCCAAGCGCAGCGCCTCGGGCGTCGCGGCGGCGTAAGAGAGACACAGCGAGGGCGGGCCGATCGTGGAGCCTTCAGCCAACACCTATGCCCCGACCGCCGGTTCTGTGGCGACCGGCGCCAGTGCCACGGCGGCCTCGGGCCATGCTGGAGCGGGACTTGACCGTCCGCGCTCGGGACAGCCTTCGGGCACGGAGAACGGCCAGATTGCGGGCCAGACCACGGGCCAGACCAATGGCCAGACCACGGGCCAGTCGAAGAAGCCCAGGGATCTGCGGCTCGACTTCTTCCGCGGCATCGCGATGTTCATCATCCTGTTCGCGCATATCCCCACGAACTGGTGGACGCTGTGGATCCCGGCGCGCTTCGGCTTCTCGGATGCGACCGAGATCTTCGTGTTCTGCTCGGGCATGGCCTCGGCGATGGCTTTCGGCGTGCTGTTTGCCACCCGGGGTTTCTGGCTCGGCTGCGGGCGCATCGTGTTCCGGATCTGGCAGGTCTATTGGTGCCATATCGGCATCCTGCTGGTCACGGCGATGATCGGTTACGCGATCCAGAGCAACGGCTGGGGCGATCCGGCGGTGAACTACATCCACCGCCCCTATCTGCAGCCGATCTTCGACAATACCGGCGCGGCGATCATCGGTGCGCTTACGCTCACCTATGTGCCTGGCCTGTTCGACATCCTGCCGATGTATCTGGTTATCCTGGCGTTGATCCCGCTCGTCATGCTGGCGCATGCCCATGGCGGTCGGATCGGCGCCGGCGCGCTGGTCGTCGCCCTCTATGTCGCGGCGCAGCTCGCCGGGCTCGCCCGACAGGCGGGGGAGGAGGATTGGGGCGGCTGGGGCCTGGCGGTCGCCGAGTGGTCGGCGGGTACCGGGCTGTTCGCCTGGCTTAACCTGCCCGGCAGGCCCTGGGACGTGGCGACGTGGTTCTTCAACCCCTTCGCCTGGCAGCTTATCTTCTTCACCGGCTTCGCCTTCGGCATGGGCTGGTTGCCGGCGCCGCCGCGGGCGCGCTGGCTGCTTTGGGTCGCCATCGCGGTTGTCGTCTGCAGCCTACCCGTCGCCTGGCACAAGATGTTTGCCTATTTCGACGGCTACGTGCCACAGGCATGGGGCGGCGAGGTCTTCTGGGAGGCCCGCGCGGCGATCGAGCCGTTCCGCTGGAAGACCTGGGCGGGCGTCTTCCGCTACTCCCATTTCCTGGCCCTGGCCTACATCGCCTGGTATTGGGCGGGCCCTGGCGGCATCACACTGACGCGCGGGCTCAGCGCGCCGCTCAAGGACGTTGCCTTCTGGCGCAAGGGCTCTTGGGTCGCGGGCGGCGTCGCCGTCTTGACCTTCCCTTATGGCTTTGCCGAGGAGATCGCGGCGCTCCCGGCCCTGGACGCGCTGTTCTCGGGCTGGGTGCCGGTCGTTGGGCTGCGCTGGATCGGCCTCTTGCAGATCGCGCATCTCTTGGCGCTCGGCTTCCTGGCTTGGGCGGCGCTCGGGCCGCAGGGTCGGGCGCAGGCGCTTGGACCGGTGTTCCTGGCCATCGTCCCGGTGATCCGGAAGGTCGGCACGCAGAGCCTCGCCGTCTTCGTGGTCTCGATCCCGCTCGCCGTGACCCTCGGCTGGCTGCTCGACGTGATGGGCCGGCAGATGGTGACGGTGGCGCTCGCCAATCTCGGCGGTGCGGCGATCCTGATCGCGACCGCCTATGGCGCGGCCTGGTTCAGGCGCCAGCCCTGGCGTTCTAGCGCCCCGAAACCGGCGGTGGCGCCGGCCCCGTTGGTGGAGCCTGGGCCGGTCCGTCCAGCCCCCGCCTGACCCCCCTACAACCCCCGCTCATCCAGTCGCGACGGAGTTGAGACCGAGCGCGTATCACTACTTGAAGTGGCGTTCGCGGCGGTTCATCGTCGCCACCGAAGTCGATCACGCGTGACATTTCGGTCGGCGGGACCTCAAACGGAGGATCGACGCATGTTCCTTCCCGCGGCGGGCGCCCTCGATGGCGAGCTCGTCTTCCACTATGATGCTGACCTCGCCCTGACGCGGTTGACGGCACCGCGCACCGACACGCTGCGCGGTCGGCCTGGTGTGGTGATTGGCCAACTCGGCCAGTCGCTTGACGGGCGGATCGCAACCCCGACAGGCGCCTCGAAATACATCAACGGGCGCGATGCGCTGACGCATCTGCACCGGCTGCGCGCCTCGGTCGATGCCGTCGTCGTGGGCGTCGGCACCGCGATCGCCGACAATCCCCGCCTGACGTGCCGGCATGTCGACGGCCGTCATCCGGTCCGCGTGGTAATCGATCCGCGCGGCCGGCTGCCCCATGACCTCGAGATGCTGTCCGACGGCCGCGCGCAGGTGCTGGTGGTCACCACCCCGGGCACGCCCGTGCCGCCCGGGGCCGAGGCGCTGGAGGTCGAGGCGGACGGGGTCGGCTCCATGCCGCCCTGCCGGATCGTGGACCGACTGTCCGACCGTGGATTGACGCGGCTCTTGATCGAAGGCGGCGCGGAGACCCTGGCGCGGTTCATGGACGCCGGCACGATGGACGAGCTTCACCTGATGCTGGCGCCCATCGTGCTCGGCTCGGGCAAGACGGGGTTGAACCTCGCGCCGATATGCGGCCTGGACGAGGCGCTGAGGCCCCGGGTGCGGACCATGCGCTTCGACGACGGCGACATGCTCTGCGTCTGCGAGTTCGAGAGCCAGGCGGCCTGAGCCCTGTCCGCGCCGTGATGGCGCGGCAGCGTTGCGTCAGGCACCGTCGGGCGGCCAGGCGAGCAGATCGCGATGGCCGATCATCGCGCGCTCGGCCGTCTGCCGGGCGGTCGCCCAGTCTCGCGCCTCGGCGCCCAGATGGGGTTCGAGCGCCTGCCCCGTGCCCTTGGCGAGTTCGGCGATCAGCGCCGCGTCGGCAGGCGCGCTCAGGGTCCAGTCGCTTGCTGCGTCTTCGACGATGAAACCGGCCTCTACCAGGCGCTGATAGAGGTAGTCATGGGCGTCGGGGCCGAGCGACGGCCCCAGCCCCTTGTCGCGGCGCTGATCGGTGTTGAAGGCGGCGAGGATCGCGTCGTCGGCCGGGTGCGGCGGCGCCCAGGCCTGCCGGCCGTCATAGCTGAGCACGATCAGGACCGGCAGGCGACGGGCAAAAACCGCGGCCGCCAGCCGCTCGATCCACGCGCTGCCGGCCAGATCGATCAGCGCCGAGGCGGTGACGAGGTCGGTCTCTCGGCCGATCGATGCGTCGAGATCGGCCGCAAGGTCCGCTTCCGCCGTCTCGACCGCGATCCCGTCCGGCATCCGCCGTTCAGCCGCCTTGGCCAGCAAGGCGGCATCCGCGTCGACCAGCCGCCAGCGCTGCCGGGCCAGGCCATGATCCGCCAGCATGGGCGCAAGATAGGCGAGGTTGTTGCCGGCACCGGCGCCGAGATCGGTGATGTTGAGGACGCAGCCGCCGGCCCGGCGCGACAGAACCGGGGCCAACCTGTCGACCAGCGTCGACGCCCTGGCGCGGGCGTCGGCCGTGGCGCGCAGGGCCAGCCAGTCTGCCGCGAAGCTGTCGCTCATGGCCGCCCCGCCGAAGCCAGCGCGCTGGCGACCCGTGTCCAGGTATCCCGCCAGTCCGGAAGCCGGGCGGCCGCGGCGGCGCCGTGCTCGGCCAGGGCCGCACGCTTGGCCGGTTCCCGCAACAGCGGGGTGAGCGCGGCCGAGAGCGCGGCGGGATCGTCGGGTGGCACGAGGCAGGCGCCGCCGCCCGTCGCCTCGGCCACGGCACCCGCATCGCAGCCGACCACGGGCAGCCCCGCCATCATCGCCTCGGCATAGGCCATGCCGAACCCCTCGTGGCGGGAGGCGAGGACGAAAAGGTCATGGGTCGCGAGTGCATCCTCGACCGCTGCGCGGGGCAGGGCGCCTGCCCAGGTGATGCGGCCATCCAGCCCCAGATCCCGCGCCTTGGCCATCAGCGCCGCCGCATGATCGGGGTCGCGGTCGGTGCTGCCGATCGCCGTCAGGTGCCAGTTGGGCGGTACATCGGCTAGCGCGTCGAGCAGCGTCGTCATCCCCTTGCGGGGAACGAGGCTGCCGATGCTCAGTAGCTTTACCGGTCCGCCCTGGTCGCCGCGCACGGACATTCTAGCGGGCCGTGGCCGTGGGCGCCGGGTGCCCGGAGGAGCGACCGTGATCCGCATCGCCGCCACGCCGTAATCGGCGATCAGCGTCCGCGCGGTGGTGTAGGACGTTGCGATCACCTCCTGACAGACCGCGAGGGCCGCGCGTTCGTTGGCCTTCAGCCATGCCGCATCCTCGGCCGGCACGCCATGTTCCAGCGCCAGCGGGTGGTGGACAAGGCCAACCAGCGGCGCGCCGAGCGCTGCGAGGCCGTCTGGCGGCAGCGTACCGAGCGCGAGGCCGTCGATCAGCAATGGCCGGTCGCCCGGCGCCGCGGCCAATTGGCCGAGCGCCGCCGTCACACTGTCACCGTCCGGCCGCGCCCCCAGCGCCGCGGTCAGGGCCAGATGCGTCAGAGCGCCATTGGCCTGGGCAATCACCTCGCGGGCATAGGCATAGCCGCCCGTCGGCGTCGCCAGATCGCCGGGCACGGCGAAGCTCGCCCTGGCATGCGCCTTCATTGCCGCGCGCGCCAACGCAGGGCCCCTCTCCGCCCCGGGGGGCATCAAAGATCGGCTTCGTACCAGGCGCGCGCCACGTGGCTTTCGTTCAACGTCACCTTGAGCCGCGTGACGCCCTCGCCGCCGGGGCCGAGGCGCCCTTCCAACCGCGCCACGGCGAGCGCGTCGAAGACGTGGCGGCACAGGAACTCGGTCGTGGTCCTGATGCCCTCGAATTGCGGCAGCGCATCGAGATTGGTGTAGTTCAGCGGCGCCAGCACCGCCTTCAGCGCCTCATGCGCGCGGCCGATATCGACGACGATCCCGTCCATGGTCAGGTCTGGGCGCATGAAGGCCACGTCGATGACATAGGTCGCGCCGTGCAACTGCTGCGCCGGGCCGAACACCTCGCCCGGGATCGAGTGGGCGATCATGATGTGGTCGCGGACTTCGACGGCGTACATGCTGTGGTCTCCCCCAGGCTGCTGTGGCCGAGGATTAGGCGTAGATGACCCGCGTGGCGACCCCCTCGGCGCTACTATCGAGGAGCGCGGGCAGACGCTCGGGCAACGCCTCGAAGGCGACCTCGTCAGTGATCAGCAGATCGAGGCGCGGGTCGTCCAGCATCGTGATCGCCCGGTCCAGCCGGTCGGCGTGGCTGTAGGCGGCGCGCCGCGACGGGGCGACATGGCCCACCTGGCTCGAGATCATGCGCAGCCGCCGGCTGTGGAACGCGGCACCGAGCGGCACGCTGACCGGCCGGTCGCCGTACCACGAGGTCTCGACCAGCGTGCCCTCGAAGGCCAGCGCCGCCAGCCCTTCGGCAAGCCCGGGCGCGCTGGCCGAGCAATGGAACACGACGTCGTGGTCGTCCTGCAGCATGCCGGGCGGCACGAAGGCGGCGCCGAACGCCTCGGCGATGGGGGCGCGGTGTTCCACCAGGTCGACGGCGCGCAGGAGGAGATCGGCGCGCCGGCCCAGCACCGAGCAGATCAACAGCCCGACCAGCCCCAGGCCGATCACCGCGACCCGCTGGCCGGGCGCGATCGGCGCGTCCCAAACCGCGTTCAGCGCCGTTTCCATGTTGGCGGCCAGCGCCGCGCGGGCGGTCGGCACGCTCTCCGGCAGGGGACGCGCCCACGCCGCCGAGATCCGGTGGACGCGCTGATGCGGGGCGAGGGCGAACACCCGCCGGCCGATCATCTCGGCCATGCCCGCGGTCACCGTGCCGGCGGCGGCATAGCCATACTTGACCGGAAAGGGAAAATCGCCTTCCTGCAGCGGCGCGCGCATCCGCGCATGC
>JBCCSW010000213.1:0-7408 GCA_039199465.1 Pseudomonadota bacterium | reverse complement strand
CGCCGCCGCGCATGACTTCATCAAGGAGATCCGCGATCCGGCCGGGCGCGCGGGCTATGCGGCTCATCTTGGCGAGAGGGGTGTGAAGCTGTCCGGCGGCCAGCGTCAGCGCATCGCCATCGCCCGTGCGATCCTGAAGGACGCGCCGGTGCTGGTGCTGGACGAAGCGACCTCGGCCCTGGACAGCGAGGTCGAGGCGGAGATTCAGGCCGCGCTGCAGGAACTGATGACCGGGCGCACCGTCCTGGCCATCGCGCATCGCCTCTCGACCATCCAGTCGATGGATCGCATCGTCGTGCTGGACCACGGCCACGTCGTCGAGCAGGGCAGCCACGACCACCTGATTGCCGCCGACGGGCTGTATGCGCGTCTGTGGTCGCGCCAGTCGGGCGGCTTTCTCAGCGCCGCCGCGGAATAGGCCACGCGCAGCGCCGTCGGCCGCGCCTGCAAATGGGCCACCCCGCCTGCCCTTCAGCCGCCGCCTGCCGCCGGCAGTAGGTCGAGCTGTCGCAGCACCTCGGCCGTCGCGATCGCCGCGGCCTGCGCGACGTTCAGCGAGCGTGCCGGCGGCCGCATCGGAACGGCGACCATAGCGTGGGCCGCGGCGACGGCATGATCGGGCAGCCCGGATGTCTCGGCGCCCAGCAGCAGGCAGTCGCCGGACCTGAAGGCCATGTCGAAGAGCGACGTGTTCGCACGGGCGCTCAGCCCGATCAGCCGGCCGCGCGCGCCCACCTGATCGACGAAGGCGCTCCACCCGCTGTGATGGTGCACGGTCACGTGCTCTGCGTAGTCCATCGCCTGACGCGCCCATGCCCGTGGCGAGAACGGGAAGCCGCACGGCTCGACGACATGGACGTCGATCCCCATGCAGGCGCCGAGCCGAAGCACCGCGCCGACATTGGGCGCCATGTCCGGCGCCACGAGAGCCAGGGAAACGGTTGCATCAGGCGCACCCATCTTCTGCATGGCGGAATTCGCCAACCCTAGTTCCCCGAACACCGCGTCGCGTTTGCCAGCCATATAGATTGAAAAGGCAAAACATGATTTTAGAACCATTCAAACGCGCCGGAGAGGGCGTGCGACCGAATACCGGATGGACCGCCCCGCCCGTGCCTCCTAGCTGGAGACGGCGCAGACGTGCAGGGCCATCGGAGACGCCCGTCGCACGTCATAAGAGGAGGACGACGTGTCAGACACCGAAGATCAGGTCGACAGCAGCGAACGCAGGGATTTTCTGTTCGTGGCCACCGGCGCTGCGGGTGCCGTCGTTGCGGGTGCTACGATCTGGCCGCTGGTCGACCAGATGAACCCCTCTGCTGACGTTCTGGCGCTGGCGAGCATCCGCCTGGATATCAGCGGCATCCCAGAAGGGACCCAGATCCGCGAGCTCTGGCAGGGCAAGCCGGTGTTCATCCGCCATCGCACCGCGGAGGAGATCGAGACCGCCCGCGCCGTGGCGATCGGCGACCTCAAGGATCCGCAAACCGACGAGGAGCGCGCGCTCGACGACGAGGGCAAGTACCTCGTCATGATCGGGGTTTGCACCCATCTGGGCTGCGTGCCGCTTGGTGACGGTGCCGGCGACTACAACGGCTGGTTCTGCCCCTGCCACGGGTCGCACTACGATACCTCGGGCCGCATCCGGAAGGGCCCCGCACCCTACAATCTCGAAATCCCGCCGCTGGAGATGGTCGACAGCGCGACCATCCAGATCGGGTAAGGAGGCATCACGATGAGCGGTATTCCACAGGACCATTACGAGCCGGGAACGAAGGCCGAGAAGTGGATCGACGAGCGCCTGCCCGTGGTGCGCCTGGCCTTCGACTTCATCGCGGTCCCGACGCCCAAGAACCTGAACTGGATGTGGATTTGGGGCGTGATGCTGACCGTCTTCCTGATGGTTCAGATCGTCACCGGCATCGTCCTGGTCATGCACTACGTGCCGCATGTCGACCACGCCTTTGGCTCGGTTGAGCATATCATGCGCGACGTCAACGGCGGCTGGCTGATCCGCTACATTCACATGAACGGTGCGTCGTTCTTCTTCGTGGCCGTCTATGCGCACATCTTCCGCAGCTTGTACTACGGATCGTACAAGGCACCGCGCGAGATCACCTGGATCATCGGCATCCTGATCTACCTGCTGATGATGGGCACCGCCTTCATGGGCTATGTCTTGCCTTGGGGTCAGATGTCGTTCTGGGGTGCCACGGTGATCACGGGCCTGTTCTCGGCATTGCCGATCATCGGCGAGCCGCTGCAGACCTGGCTGGTCGGCGGACCGGCGATCGATCAGGCCACGCTGAACCGCTTCTTCTCGCTGCACTATCTGATGCCGTTCATGATCCTCGGCCTGACGGTCGTGCACATCTGGGCGTTCCACACCACGGGCAACAATAACCCCGACGGCGTGAGCATCCGTAAGGACGACGTGGACACGACCAAGCGCGACACCGTGCCGTTCCACCCATTCTACACCATCAAGGATCTCTACGCGCTCAGACTGTTTGTGCTGTTCTTCGTGGCGATCGTGTTCTTCATGCCAAACTATCTCGGCCACCCCGACAACTACGTCGAGGCCGATCCGCTCGTGACGCCGTCGCACATCGTGCCGGAGTGGTACTTCCTGCCCTTCTACGCGATGCTTCGGGCGATCGATTTCGACATCCTGTTCATCGACTCCAAGCTCGGTGGCGTGATCGCGATGTTCGGCTCGATCGTCATCATGGCGCTGGCGCCGTGGCTTGATACCAGCCGGGTACGCTCGGCGAAGTATCGCCCGATGCTGCGGGTGGCCTTCTGGATCCTGGTCGCGGATTTCTTCATTCTGATGTGGGCGGGCGGCATGCCGGCCGAGGGCCTGATCCCGACGATCTCGCTGATCGGCACGATCTACTGGTTCGCCTATTTCATGGTGATCCTGCCGGTGCTGGGCATCATCGAGGTGCCCGAGAAGGTGCCGTCGACGGTCGAGGAAGCCTACAAGAGCGACCATCCGAACGCGCCGGCCGTGGGACACAACGGCGGCTGGATCGTCGGCACCAACAGCGGGCGCACCGACGGCGTCATGCCGAACGCCACCCCGGCAGAGTGATCGTGGCAGACAAGGTGACGAACATGTTCCGCACCACGCTTGCGGCCGCCTCGGCCGCCCTCACGCTGGCCCTGAGCGGGCCAGCCCTCGCAGCCGGTGCCGGCGGCGAGGTTACCGACGTCGAGTTCAGCTTCGAGGGGCCGTTCGGCGCCTACGACCGCTTCCAGCTGCAACGCGGGTTCCAGATCTATCAGCAGGTGTGCTCGGGCTGTCACGGCATGAAATACGTGTCGTTCCGCTCGCTGGGTGAACCTGGCGGGCCGGAGTTCCCGGACGAGCAGGTACGGGCGATCGCCGCCGAGTATGAGGTCGTCGACCCTAATACCGGCGAACTGCGCCCCGGCAAGCCGTCGGACAAGTTCCCGGCGAACGATGCATTGGGCGCGCCGGATATGTCGTTGCTCGCAAAGGCGAGGGCCGGCTTCCACGGGCCCTATGGCACCGGTATCAGCCAGCTGGTGAATGGCATCGGCGGGCCGGAGTACATCTACTCGCTGCTTCTCGGCTACAACGACAAGGACGAGGAGGTGGGGTCAGCCTATCTCTACGGCAACGACATCTACCCGGGTGGGCTGATCAACATGGCGCCGCCGCTCTATGGCGACGATGTCGAATATCTCATTTATGGCAGCGATGCCGAGACGGCCGACTATATCCCGCCCGAGCCGACGCTCGAGCAGGAGGCGAAGGACGTCGCGGCCTTCCTAATGTGGGCCGCCGAGCCCAAGCTGGTGGACAGGAAGGAAGCCGGCATCCGGAACTTCCTCATGCTCGCGGTGCTGGCGGTGCTGCTGTACTACACCAACAAGCAGATCTGGGCGTCGGTGAAGGGCAAGGAAACCTGACCACGCGCCTCGGTGCCGACTGTCGAACGCCCCGCTGCAGAACCCGGCGGGGCGTTTCCGTTTCGACCAAAACGCCTCTCAGACATGGACCCCACCACCCGTCGCGCAGGTGCAGGCCCGGTTATCGGGCGGCTGCGGTCGATGCCGATCAGCCGGCGCGAAACACCACGGTGAAGGTCTCGCACACAAGCTCGCTCTCTTCGTTCCAGTCTAAGCCCAGAACGGCGGCACGCGCGGCGTAGAAGGCGCCCATGTTCCGCCGCCAGGTGGCGAGCGTCCCGTCACATTCGCCATAGGCGCGGGCGAAACGCGCATCGATCTGACTGAAGCGCCGCAGCGCGAGGGCGAGCGTGCGCACGACGCAGATCCCCCTGCCCCGCCCGTCGAGCACGATGGAGTAGCTCCCGATGGGTGGTGGCCCGGCATCGCCGAGGTCGGCCAGCAGCGCGGAGGTCGCCGTCTTGGCACCGCTCAGGATCAGGCGTGCGCCAGCATCCGCGGCCGCGGGCGTATCGCCGATCGACAGGACGTCGTAGAAGCGCGCATCAACCGGCGTCTCGGGCGCTGCCAGGAACGCGCGCCATAGCGCGGCGGTGCCGCCGGCAAGGTCATCCTCGTCCTGTCCCATGCGCGGCGCGCTCACCCTTCCTTGTCGAGACGCCGGCGGCCTGCGCCACCGGTGCGCTTGCCCCCGCTTCGCCAAGATGGTTTCACGGGAACAGCCACATCCTGCCGTCTCGCCATCGGCAAGGCGATAGGCCCGACAGAACCCGTTCAGATAGGACCCATGTCGCTCAACACTTTCGGTCGCCTGTTCCGCGTCACCACCTGGGGCGAGAGCCATGGCCCCGCACTCGGCGCGACGCTCGACGGCTGCCCGCCCGGCGTGGCGATCGACGCGGGCGCGATCCAGCACTGGATGGACCGCCGCAAACCGGGCCAGAGCCGCTATACGACGCAGCGCCGCGAAGCCGACGAGGTCGAGATCCTGTCGGGCGTGTTCGAGGGCGTCAGCACCGGCACACCGATCCAGCTGATGATCCGCAACACTGATCAGCGCTCCAAGGACTACTCAGAGATCGCGACGCGCTTCCGGCCGGGCCATGCCGACTACACGTATTGGGTCAAATACGGCGTGCGCGACTACCGAGGTGGCGGCCGCTCCTCGGCGCGGGAGACGGCGGCGCGCGTCGCCGCCTCAGGCGTGGCGCGGGCGGCGTTGGAGACGCTTTGCCCCGACCTGACGATCCGCGGCGCGCTGGTCCAGCTCGGCCCCCACTCCATCAATCGTGAACGCTGGGACTGGGCTGCGGTCGACGGCAATCCGTTCTTCTGCCCCGATCCCGACAGCGCAACCGCCTGGGCCGGCTTCATGGATGCTCTCCGCAAAGAAGGCGACAGCGTCGGCGCAGTGATCGAGATCGTGGCCTCTGGTGTGCCCGCGGGCCTCGGCGCACCGATCTATGGCAAGCTGGACACCGACCTCGCCGCCGCGATGATGAGCATCAACGCGGTGAAGGGCGTCGAGATCGGCGACGGGATGGCGGCGGCGGCACTGCGCGGCAGCCAGAATGCCGACGAGATCACCATGGGCGCCGGTGGTCCCGAGTTCAGTCAGAACCGCGCGGGCGGCATTCTGGGCGGTATCTCCACCGGGCAGGACATCGTGGTGCGCTTCGCGGTGAAGCCAACCTCCTCGATCCTGACGCCGAGACGCACGATCGACATCGCCGGGCGCGAGAGCGAGATCGTCACCAAGGGCCGCCATGACCCCTGCGTGGGCATCCGCGCCGTGCCGGTGGGCGAGGCGATGATGGCCTGCGTTCTGCTGGACCACGTGCTGATGCATCGTGGCCAGGTCGGCGAGAACCGGGGCCGCATCGGCGACAACCGGGTCTGACGCTGTGCCCGGGGATGACGCCGTTCCAGGGGATGACGCCGTGCCCGGGGATGATGCCATTGCGACCGCCGAGATCCGGTCGGCCAGCGATGCCGACATCCCCACGTTGGCGGCGATCGCCGAGCAGGCCTATGGCGTCTACGCCCCACGCCTCGGGGGCAAGCAGCCGCCGGCCATGCGCCCCGACTTCGCGGCCTTCACGGCATCGGGCAACGCGTGGGTCACGGTCGGCGCGGGCCAGGTGCTCGCCTATGTCCTGGCGGCGCCGGGCAGCAGGGCCGAGCCGGGCGATGCCGGCGACGATACCTGGGTGATCGACAACATCGCCGTCGCGCCAGCCGCTCAGGGGCGCGGTCTGGGCCGGCGGCTGCTCGTCCTGGCCGAGAACGAAGGGCGCCGACGGGGCTTCGGGCGTGCCGCGCTCATCACCAATATCGTGATGACCGAAAATCAGGCGCTCTATCGCCGCCTTGGCTGGCGCGAGACCGGCCAGCGCCGCCGCAAGGGCATGACGATCATCGACTACGCCAAGGCACTTACGTGATCGTCGCACTGCATGTCGCAGCATCCCGGGGGCGGCTGCGGTCTGGTCAACCATCATGAAAAGCACTGAGCGCGCGCCTCAGAGCTATCGGGACGACGCGGCCCTACCGGCCTTTCCCGATGACGAGCCGGTCCTGTTCGCCCACCGGGACTGCACGCGCTGCTCGATCCGAGCCCGGGTCGTCGCGCGTCATGATCGCGAGGGCACCATCCGCCTCCGCGCGGTACGCAGCCCGCTCGGCCTGGCATGATGACGCATCTCGGCCCGGACCCGAACAACCCCGAAAGCCGGCTATGCCTGCGTCAAAGCAGGGTCGCTGAGAGGATGGAGGGGATCCGCGCTGCCAGCAGGTGGGCCCATCGACCTGCAGCCTTGCGCTGACGCGGGTGCCGGGCGGTATCGGCATCGACGTGGCTGGGGGCCGACTGTTCGGCCTGCCTCCCCCGCGCGCGTTGCTGCCAACCGGCCGAGCGCGCGGGGTCGAGGCAGACGGGCGCCTTGTGTTCGACATCGATGTGCACCTACGCCTGCCCCGGCGCATGGTGCGCTATCGCGGCTGGTCGGTGCCGGTGGAGGAGCGATGACGGTAAAGGCGGCGATCTTCGACGTGTTCGGCACGGTCGTCGACTGGCGCACCGGCGTGGCCGAGGCGGTCGCGCCTGCGCTTGCAGCCAAGGGAACTGGGCTTGAGCCACGCGCCTTCGCCGACGCCTGGCGAGCGGAGTACCAGCCCGGCATGGAACGGGTGCGTTCGGGTGGCCGCCCCTATGTGGCGCTGGATGTGCTGCATCGCGAGAACCTGGAGCGTGTGCTGGCGGCCCATGGGCTGTCGGCCGCCTTCGGTGATCACGAGAAGGCCGCCTTGAATACTGCCTGGGAGCAGCTGCCGCCCTGGCCCGACAGCGTCGGCGGGATCGCGGCGATCGCGGTTCAGATGCCGGTCGCGCCCTGCTCCAACGGCTCGATCGGGCTGATGGTGCGGCTCGCCCGCTTCGCCGGGCTGACCTGGGACGCGATCCTCG
>JBCCSW010000212.1:0-7439 GCA_039199465.1 Pseudomonadota bacterium | reverse complement strand
CCGGGGTCGTTGCGGTTTCGGTCGCCAAGGCGTTGGCAGCGGCTGCAGCGGCCTTTTCGACGCGCGAAGTCTTCGCGGCCTTCGACGGGCGTGAGGTGTCCATGCCGGCCGCTGCGCTGGCCGCGATCGCTGCATCGGGCATCGCCATTGCAGGCCTGCGGATCATGGAGCGGGTTCTCGCCGAGCGCATCGGTCAGCACTACGCCGCCGACCTGCGCCTGCTGCTGTTCGATCACGTCGCGCATATGCCCCAGCGCGTGCTGTCGCGACGCAGCACTGGCGGCCTCGGGCTCAGGTTCCTCGGCGATATGGGGGCCGCGCGCGCCTGGGTCAGCCTAGGCATCGCGCGGCTGGTCTCGGCCTCGATCGTGCTGCCAGCGGCGGTGGCGGTGCTGCTGGCGCTTGACCCGGCGATCGGCGTGGCGGCGGCGGCGCCGATGGCGCTCGGCATCGTGCTGATGCTTCTGATCGGCGCCAGGCTCGGCCGGCTGCATAGGCGCATCCGGAGCCGGCGCAACGATCTGGCGACCGGTGTGGCCGAGCGTCTGGCGCATGCCCCGGTCCTGCGCGGCATGGGACGGCTCCGTCAGGAGCGACGCATGCTGCGCCGCCGCTCAGACCGTCTGGCGAGGGCTGCGGTAGCTCGGGCGAGGGCGAGCGCGGCGATGACGGCGGTGCCCGACATGATCCTTGGCCTGTCGGGGGCGGCGATCCTGCTGACGGCGCTCGCCACGGGTGCGGGTGTCGCCACAGCGGCCGGTGCCCTGGCGGCGCTCGGCCTCGCGGTACAGCCGATGCGCGAGCTTGCAGGCGTCGCGGATCGGCACCGCGCCTGGCTCGCGGCGCGGGCACGATGCCTCGACTTGCTCGGCGCGCCGCGGCTTGAGCCCGGGCGCGCGCCCACGCGCCGCCGCCGGTGCATGCCGGTCCTCCAGCTGAGGAAGGTCAGCATCGGTCCGCTGAGGGACCTGGACGCCACGCTCGCCAAGGGGCGCCGCGCCGCACTGATCGGGCCGAACGGCGCGGGCAAGTCGACGCTGCTGAACCTAGCGGCCGGGCTCGATCGGCCCGATGCCGGCCGCGTGCGCGTCGCCGGGCAAGACCCGGTGCCGGTCGAAGACAGGGCTGGCGGTCGGCAGCCGCTGCTGATCGGCGCAAGGACACCCGTGCTCGCCGGCAGCCTTCGCCGCGCGCTGACGCTCGGCATCGCGCCGCGACGGGACGATGGCGCGGTAGAGGCTATGGCCGAACGCTTCGGGTTGGCGCCTGTGATCGCGCGGCTCGGTGGTCTCGACGGGCGCGTGTCCGATGGGGGGCGCAACCTGTCGGCCGGTGAGCTGCGCCGCATCGCCCTGGTCCGGGCCGCGCTGTCGACATCCAGGCTCCTGCTGCTCGACGAACCCGACGACGCGCTGGACGGCGATGCCGCGGCGCTGATCGCGACGCTGTTCGCCGCCACCGACGCCGCAGTCCTGATGGTCACGCATGACGAGGCGATCGCGGCGCTGGCCGATGAGACCTGGTGCCTCGCCAACGGCCGGCTGCGGATCGCGGAGATCCCGGCAGCCGCTGCCTGACCCCATGGCAGCCGCCGCACGCCTGGCCGAAAACCAGGGACGGAGTGCTCAATCCAAGCGCACCCAGGCTTGGCGCGGGCCGCGCCTGTCATGGACCTCGCGATAGGCCACAGGGCCGAGATCGGGCGCGTACCAGGTGGTGCGCACGATCCGCCCGTCCGAACAGGTCGCCACCAGCGCGGGCGTCGTCCTGCCGCCGGGTGTGGTGAGCGTGACGGCCCCGGTCACCGTGCAGTCGGTGGTGCGGGTCGAGGTCTTGCCGGTGAACGAGGTTGCCGCGCGCCGATAGCGTCCAGTCGCGCCGATCTCCAGCGGAAAGAGCGGGTCCAGGACCTCGACGCGTGCCGAGGCGGTATGCCAGTTGGCGCTGTCGCCACATGCCGCCCAGCTGTCCGACGGGGCGAACCAGTCCGGGATCCGCGTCCAGACACAGCCATTCGCCTCGCGCACCCGGTAGCCATTGCCGAAGCGGCGCACGCGCAACGCCTCGTCGCCGGTGTCGATCAGGTCGCTGATGGTCATGCTGCGCAGCACCACGGGGCGCGCGATGCGGAGGGCCTTGGCAGACCTGCTGTCGAGCGCGCGTGTCTCAGGCGCCGGCAGGGCGGTCGACGCCAGCCCTGCCTCCCTCGTGTTCTGGCTGGGGATCAGAGCACAGCCAGACAGAAGGCAGGCGAGCGTAGCCATGCGGAGAGTGATCATGAAGGCTCCCGACGTTATCCGCGCGCGGTGATCGGCGCGCTGTCGACAACGGCGGGACGGCCGGCCTTATTCCCGGGCGGTGGTGCCTCGCTCGGCTATTCCTCGACACTGGGTCGGATCACGTCGATCAGCTTCGCCGTTGCCTTGGGATCGCGGCGATAGGCCTCTTGCAGGATCGGGTTCTGCATCAGCGTCTCGATCACCTGTTCATCGGTGTCGAGCGACCGCGGCCGTGGCGCCTGCGGGCCCGCGAGCAGCGCCTCGATGTCCGCAAGCATGCTCGCCGCCGCTGCGGGATCGCGATCGTGCAACGCACGCAGCGCCGGGTTCTCGGCGAGGCGCGGGTCCAGCGTGGCGTCGCCCGCGCTGGCGCCTGCACCGATGATCCCGATCACCAGCACCCCCATGACGCTGCCGATTGCCAGCGCGCGCAGGCCGTGGCTCACAGCAACCCCTCCTCAGTCACCGTCTCGACGATCCGTGCGATATAGGCGCGGTGCGCGGCCTCCAGCCGGCCGTCGCTCTTGATGATGTCGGCGTTGTTGGCGCCCTTGCGGATCGTCAGGAAGCCGGCATCGCGCAACACGTCCAGCGTCGCGTTCACCCGGTTCACGTTGGCGTGGCGCACCAGCAGGCGGCCATAGGCGGATTTGTGCAGGACGCCCGGGCCATAGCGCGAGACGGCGTTCAGCAGCACCTCCTTCTCGCTGTCCGAGGCGAACAGGGCCTGCCGCATGCGCTCGGGATTGATGCCGGAGGAGCGGACGTATTCCGGATCGGCAAGATCGCGGAGGATGGCGTCGTTGTGGCGTTCGATCAGCGCTTCCATCGCCGGGACGCTGCCGATGCGATAGGCGGTCAGCTGGAACAGGATCCGCGCGATCTCCCGCGCCTCGCGGCCGACCAGGAACTCGTCGAAGCGGTCCTTGTTGGCGTGATAGGCGTCCGCGCTGTCGAAGTCTCCGCGGTCGGGCCAGCGCGCGGCCTCGGTGACCTGATCGACCCAGAGGGCCACGGACCGTTCGACCGCGGCATCCACCGCCGCCAACGCGACATCGCCGCGGCCGGGCTGGCTGGCACCGTCGCCTGACGCGTCGCTGCCGCTGATCTCGTCGCGCTGCACGCCGCGCTCTCCATAACCACACTCATCCCAGCCTAGCCCCTTCGCCTGTGAATCGCGAGCGGAAGCCGGGCCGGCGCCAGGGCATTGATGTGCCAGGTTTCACGAATGCTGAAACCGCGCACCGGATTTTGCGGCTCCCCTCCGCGCCTCGAAGGGGTCATGTCCTGACCGCCTGCCGGTGGATCGGCCCGCTGCGGCGACGACCCAGGACCCCGACGCCCCCATCGCCGGAGGAGACCGCGACGATGCTGCCGCCCTATGCTCGGACATTCTTTACGATGCTGGCCTTCGCGAGCGTCGTTATCGCCGTACTCGCCGCCTGATCGGCCCGGTATCGGTCTTTGCGCCGCGTTCCGGGACGGCGGATGGGGCGCATATCGCCACCATTACCGCCACGTAAAGCGCACTTTTTCGAGTAGTCTGCGTCGACTGCCGGAGGCCTGCCGTGACCGCGACGCCGATCCCGACGACGACCGAAACCCGATGCCGACGCCGCGATCGGTGGCCGTGCTGGCGCCGCGGCCTCGCGATGACCGCGACGGCACTGGCCTGCGCGCTCGCGCCGCTGACTGTCGATGCCGCGGAACGGGTCGCTCTGCTGATCGGCAATGCCGAGTATGCGCGCCCCGACCTCTGGCTCGCCAACCCCGCCAATGACGCCATTGCGCTGGCCAAGGCGTTGCAGGAGCTTGGCTTTCATACCATCATGGCGACCGATCTCGACATGGCCGGCATGACCGCCGCCCTGGCCGAGTTCGAGGCCGAGATGGCGGATGCCGAGATCGCGACCTTCTTCTACGCCGGCCACGGCGTGCAGCTTGATGGCGAGAACCATCTGCTTGCCGCCGACTTCCCCGTGGACAGCATCGGCGGCATGGGCACGCATACCCTGACGCTTGGCCTGGTGCGCGCGGCCTTCGCGCGGGCCGAGCCGGATGTCGGCGTGGTGATCCTGGATGCCTGCCGCGACAACCCCTTCGAGGACGCGATCGACAGCCAGGGCCTCGCCCGCGTGCCGGGACGGCCGGGCTTGCTGATCGCCTATGCGACCGATCCCGGCAACGTCGCCTATGACGGCATCGGCGAGAACAGCGCCTTCACCGAGAGCCTGGTCCGCCACATCGCCACCCCCGGTGTCGAGGCGCGGCTGATGTTCGGCCGCGTGCGCCAAGACGTGATCCGCGCCACCGACGGCGCGCAGATCCCCTGGGTCGAGGAGGCCGTGCTGGGGGAGCACTTCTTCAACCCGGCCGCGCCCGAGATCGTGCTGGCGCCGGTCGCGGCCGACCTGGCCGCCTGGCGCGAGGCTAGCGCCGCAGGCGGTCGCGACGCCTATGCCGCCTATCTGTCGGCGTTCCCAGACGGGGAGTTCAGTGAGGCGGCCGAGGCAAGGCTGGCGGATTTCAGCGCCGAGGCACCGGCCGCCCATGCCGTCGCCACGCCCGAGGATGCGGTGATGCCGCTCGCAGCGCTCGGCTATCTCGGCCGCTCGGCCGCGGTCGAGGCGCCGCCGGTCGACGAGGTGCAGCGTGCCCTCGATGCTTGGGCGCGCTCGGCGCCGCAGCCTGCCGATCTCGTCATCCTGCGCCGGGATGCCGCGCGCAGCCTGGTGTCATTCGGCGCGGCGACGGCCCGCCAGATCCGTACCGATCTGGTCGCGCTGGAGAGCATCGACCGCGCTTTCGACGTGGCCCTCGATGCGCGTGAGGAACTGGCGGTGATCGCGGCCGATCTGCCCGAGGCCAGATCGTATCTGGAAGCCGCGGAGGGCGATCTGCAACGCATCAGCACCGCCCGCGCCGCGGTGATGACCCGGCTGGACCAGGCGCAGGCCTATTACGAAGATCTGCTGGAGACGGCGCGGCGGGACTTCGGCGAGGAGATCCTCGCCATCACGCCCGGCCAGGCGCGGGCAGCGCCGGGCGGGGGCATCGATGAGCGGTTGCGCACGGATGAGGCGAGCTTCATCGCCCATGTCCGCCCCGGCGACCGGCGACTGAGCGAAGGGAGCTACGCATGGCTGATCGATTTCCTGCCAGAAAGCTGATCGCCCTGGCGGCTGCGCTGGGTGTCGCGGCCTGCGCCGGCGGCGGCGAAGTGGCCGAGTTCACGCCCGACGCGGAGACCGAGGCCGAGGCCGAACTGCGCAGCCGCGCCGAGGCGATCCAGAGCACCAAGAACGAGGGGGGCGCGGTCGGCGGCATCGCGGCCTCCACCCCCGGCTTCACCATCGGCGGCGGCAGGAGCCGGCGTGGCAGCGGCAGCGTCAATCTGGGCCTGTTCGCAGGCGCCCTCGCCGGCGCGGTGGTCGGGGAGGGGCAGGCCGACTTCGCCGACGAGGAGGACCGCCTTGAGGCCCTGATCGCCGAACTGGACGCGACCAACGAGGAGGCCGAGGCGCTGCTCGGATCCATGCAGCTCGTGCTGGAGGAGCAGCGGCGCCGCCTCGCGACCCTGCGCGCGGCCGTGGCCGAGGACAGCTCGGCCGAGGCGGCGCTGCGCGACGAGCGGGCCGATGCCGAACGCAGTGCCCGGATCGCGCGCGATGCGATCGAGGCAGCCGAGGCGCGCGCCGAGCGTCTGGGCGAGAGCCGCGGTCTTCTGGAGGAAGACGGCTCCCGCGCCGAGGTCGATCCAAAGCTCCAGGCGCTGAGCCGCCGCATCAGTCAAATGCGGGCCGTGGCCGAAGCCCTGGCCGCGGAGGCGTGAGGTGACGGCGTCTCGACGCTCCAAACCCTGGCGCCGGCGATGCGCCTATCTTGCATCGATGGCCGTGCCCTGCCTGCTGCTGAGCGGCTGCGCCGGCGATGCCGACCCCGCTGAGGGCGGCTTTATCGAAGGCGTCGGCGGCCTGGTCGGCGGCGGCTATCAGCGCCGCATCGATGCGCGCGAGGCCGCGGTCGACGATGCGACCATGCGTGGCGAGACGCTGAGCGCCGCGCAGCAGCAGGCCGCCGCCGAGCAGGCAAGGCTCGATGCCGAGATCGCCGATCTCGAAGACGAGCACGCGTCCCTGAAGGCCAGCATCGTCAGGCTGCGCGCCGAGATCGCCGCCTCCGGCAGTGCCATCGATACCGCCACCGAGCGTGAGATCGACGATGCGCTCGCCTCGACCCCCGATAGCAGCGACGTCAACGCCCGGGCGCTCGCGCTCAGGGCCGCCGTCCTGAAGAGCCGACGCCTCGTTGACAGCCTGAGCCAGCTCGCCACCGCCGGTTGAGGCGGCCGCAGCGCCGGTCTAGCGCATGCAGGGCGTCGGGCCGTCTTATGCGCGCTTCCCGTCAAGCGCCTGATCCGGGCAGTTTCACGATCTGTGAAAGCGGCCACGGTTTTTCCCGGCTCCCGTCTCGTTCCGGCCATCGGCATCCCTGAACCATCGACGCGTTGCCGGCCACTCATCCATGGGACCGGCCGCGTCGCCGCCGGGCGATGGCCGAGGGAACGGAGAGGACGCATGACCAAGGTGTATCTGCACGACGACCCCGAAGGTGCGACCGCGGCGCCGCTATGGCCGAGCGACGCGAGCGCTCTGGATCCCGCGACTGCAGGCCCCTCTTGGGCGGGTCTGGACGCGGAGGCGACCACCGATCTCGATGCTGAGCCGCTGGCAGCAACGGGCCCGCTTGGTCTGACCGACCTCGCGATCCTCTATTCCGGCGCCTGAGCCCCGCGTCAGAGACGCTATCGCCAGAGATGCCCGGGCGAGAGACGCCCGCGCCAGAAATGCGCTCGCCAAAAAGCGCGACAGGCCGGGCGGCCGCCCTGTCGACGGCGCGCTATCGCCCCTCGCCGCGCGCGCGCCGATACCGCGCCATCCAGCCGAGCGAGGCGTCGGTGCCGTCTGGGCCCGGTCGATACTCGGCGCCGATGGGCCTGTCCCAGCCCAGCGCGGCGAGATGTGCCAGGACATGGCCATAGTCCAACTCGCCATGGTCGGGCGGTCCCCGATCAGGCACGGCGGCGATCTGAATGTGTCCCGCGACGGGCATCAGGGCTGCCAGCCGGCGCGTCACGTCGCCTTCCATGATCTGAAGGTG
>JBCCSW010000211.1:0-7451 GCA_039199465.1 Pseudomonadota bacterium | reverse complement strand
GCGGCGGCGGCGGGGGCGGCAGCACCACGGTCGAGACGACGGAATACAGCTATTTCGCGTCCTTCGCCGTCGCCCTGTCCGAGGGGCCGGTCGACCTGGTCGGGCGTATCTGGCTGGACGATCGCGTGGTGGATCTGTCGGACATCGTCCACCGCGTCTATCTCGGCACCGAGGATCAGGCCCCGGACCCGTTTATCGCCGCTACCGAGGGCTGGGCGCCCGGCTATCGCGGCACGGCCTACATCGTTTTCGAGCGACTGCCGCTGGTCGACTTCGGCAACCGCATCCCGCAGGTGGCGGCCGAGGTGTTCCGCGGCGTCGGCACGCTCGAGGGGCTGATCCGCGGCGTCGATCTGATCCCCGGCACCACGGAATGGGGCTATCACCCCGAGCCCGTGCGCCGCGTCGGCCTCGGCTCGGGCGATGCCGTGACCAGCGAGGCGCCCGAGAACAACCACCGCCACGCCGGCGTCAGCGATTGGTCGCTGTCGCTGGACATGCTGCAGGCGACGCTGCCCGCGACCGAGTGGGTCACGCTGGTTGTCGGCTGGTTTGGTGACGATTTGCGCGCCGGGTCCTGCCAGATCCAACCGCGGATCGAGACGCCCGCCAAGCGCACCAAGCCCTGGGATTGGGAGGTCGCCGGGCGCGACCGCAACAGCGCCGTCCAAGTCAGCGAGATCGACGGCCGCCCGGCCTTCGGCTCGAGCCCGGCCGACCGTTCCGTGATCGCGGCGATCGAGGATCTGCACGCCCGCGGCCTGAAAGTCCTGGTCTACCCCTTCGTGTTGATGGACATCGACGCGGGCAACACCCTGCCCGATCCGGACACGGCCGCACCGGGCCAGCCGGTCTATCCCTGGCGCGGGCGCATCCGTCCGGCTGCGGGCGCCAGCGTGGCGGCCGAGGTCGCGGCCTTCGCCGGCAGCGCCACCGCGTCGAACACCAGCACGGCCAGCGGTCCGGATTGGGGCTATCGCCGCTTTATCCTGCACCTGGCGCGCCTGGCCGAGGCGGCCGGCGGCGTCGAGGCGATGGTGATCGGCACCGAAATGGTGGCGTTGACGCAGGCGACCGACACGCCCGGCGTCTATCCGTTCGTCGATGAGTTGGTGAGCCTCGCCGGCGAGGTCGCGACCGTGCTGCCCTCGGCCCAGATCGGCTATGCGGCCGACTGGTCGGAGTACCACAGCCACCGGCCCTCGGACGGGTCGGGCGATGTGTTCTTCAACCTCGACCCGCTCTGGTCCTCGGCCGCGATCGACTTCATCGGGATCGACTACTATTTGCCGCTGTCCGATTGGCGCGAGGGCGAGGATCATCTCGACTTCGACGGCGTCAATGGACCGGCGACCATCTACGATCTCGATTATCTAAAGGGCAATATCGAGGGCGGTGAATACTGGTCCTGGTACTATGCCAGCCCGGCCGACCGCGACGCCCAGATCCGCACACCGATCGCCGACAGCGCCCATGGCGAAGATTGGGTGTTCCGTCAGAAGGCTGTCCGCGACTGGCACGCCAGCGCCCACCACAACCGCCCGGCCGGCGTGCGCGAGGCGACCGCCACCGGATGGGTGCCGGGGTCCAAGCCGGTCTGGTTCACGGAAATCGGCTGTCCCGCGGTCGCGCTCGGCGCCAACCAGCCGAACGTGTTCTATGCCGCCCGCTCGAGCGAGAGCGCGCTGCCGCACTATTCCAGCGGCATCCGCGACGACTACATGGCGCGCCAATACCTGCGCGCCGCGCTGGAATGGTGGGCCGAGAACGGCACCGGGATCGTCGACCCGGCGCACGTCATGGTGTGGTCCTGGGATGCCCGGCCCTGGCCCGAGTTCCCGGTGATGTCCGGGATCTGGGCCGACGCGGTCGACTGGCAGCGCGGGCATTGGTGGAACGGCCGCGCGGGCGCGATGCCGGCGGCCGAGGCCGCGGCCGAGCGCCTGGCGATGCACGGCATCCCGGCCTCGGCTTTGGATGTCGCGCACGCCCATGGCCAAGTCGACGGCTATGCCACGCGCGAGCCGGTCGGCTTCCGCGATTGGTTCAACCCGCTGGAGGTGTTGCTGCGCCTCGACGCCCGCGAGGAAGGCGAGGCACTGGCGATCCGCTGGCGTGGTGCGGCGCTCGAGGTCGCCGGGACCGCGGCCGCGTCGATGGTCGACGAGGCGGGCGCGGCGCGCTATGCCGCGATCCGCTCGGCCGAGGCCGATCGCCCGGCCGCGGTCGTGCTGCGTCACGCGGACGGCAATGCGGATTACGAGACCGCCGCCGCCCGTGCCGATCGCAGCGACGGCCGCGGCATCGCGCTCGCCGAGACGCCGCTCGTCCTCGACACGATGCGCTCGGAAGCGGCCGTGACGGTGATGCTGCGGGCGCCGGAGGCGGCGCGCGAGGCGCTGGCCTTCGCCCTGCCGCTGTCGCGGAGCGACGTGAAGCCCGGACGCGTGCTGCCGGTCACCATCGACGGCACCGCCCGGCCGATGCTGGTCGAACGCGTGACACAGGGCGATCGACTGCAGGTGGAGGCGTCGGGCTTCGACCGCGACGCGCTGCAACTGACCGGCTCGGCGCTGCGGGGCTTCACGGCGCCGGCGCCGGCGGCCGCGCCTGGCGTCTCGACGGGCGTTCTGTGGGTCCCGCTGAACCTGCCGGCGTTGCCGGGCTTCCCGGCCGCGGTCGGCTGGTCGGCGATGCATGCCGACCCGTGGTCGGGTGGCGTGCTGTATCGCTCGGTCGAGGAGGCGACGGGCTTTGTCCAGACCCTCGCGCACGGCGCGCGATCGGCGATCGGCGAGACGACGGGCACCCTCGCGGCCGCGCGGCCCTGGGTGTTCTCCGACGCCGAGGTGACGGTGACGCTGTATGCCGGCAGCCTGGTCGGCCGGGCCGCGACGGAAGTGCTGGCGGGCGCCAACGCGCTTGCGCTGCAGCACCCCGGCGGGCGCTGGGAAGTGATCCAGTTCCGCGATGCCGAGCTGGTGGCGGCGTCGACCTGGGCGCTGGCCGGGGTCATCCGCGGCCAGGCCGGCACCGAGGATCTGGCCGCCGTCGCCCTTGGCGGCGGTGCCCGTGTCGTGGCGCTCGATCAGGCCGTCCGCCCGTTCGGGCTGAGTGCCGCCGAGGCGGGCCTGCCGTTCTGGTACAAGCCCGGCCCCGCCGGTGCCGACAGCGCCGGCCTCACGGCCGTCGCACACAGCTTCACCGGCGAGGGGCTGCGGCCCTACGCGCCGGTGCATCTGGCCGCCGCCTTTGAGGCCGGCGACCTGGTCGTGTCTTGGACCCGCCGCACCCGCGAGGACGGCGACGCCTGGCCGGGCGCCCTGGCCGAGGTGCCGATCGGCGAGGCGCGCGAGCGTTACGCCGTCAGCCTCGGCCCGGACGGCGCGCCGGCGCTCGAGGCGGTGGTCGAGGACGCGACATCCCTGACCGTGACCGCGGCCGAGCTGTCGGCCGCCGGGCTTGCCGCGCCCTTCGATGTGCGGGTGGCCCAGATCTCCGACGCGGTCGGCCCCGGCCGCGCCGCGCTTACCACCGTGGCCGCTTGATGGAGGCACGACCGATGCCGAGACCCCCCGCCCCCTCTCCGCGCCGCCCCGACCGGCCGCGCGGCCCGATCGCCGGCACCCTGCCCGATCGACCCTCGCCCCTGGTCTGTGCCGTCGAGGGCGGCCTGTGGGGCTTCGTGGCGGGCTTCGCCCTGGCCCTGGTCCTGGTCGGGCTGGGGGTGCTGGCATGATCGAAACAACCGCATTTGGCATCGGCCACCTGGCGGCCGCGCAGGCGCAGAAGCACGTCACGGTGAATGCCGGGCTGGATCACCTCGACGCGCTGATGCGCCGGGCCGTCATCTCGGCGACCACCGACAGCCCGGCGAGTCCCGCCGAGGGTGACGCGTACATCGTGCCCGCCGGTGGGGTGGGCAGTTTCGGCGACGCGGCCGAGGGCGATCTGGCGATCCGCACCGGTGCGGCGTGGGCGGCGGTCCAGGCACCGGCCGGCTTCTCGGTGCTGGTCATCGATCGGGCCGAGCGTTGGATCAGCCGCGGTGACGGCGCCTGGACGCCGGGCACGGTGATCTCGCCTCTCGGCCAGGGCCTCGGCCTCGGGGTGGCGGAGACGACGCTGGCCGCCTCGGGCGCGAGCGTGACGGCGGCGGGGCTGATCCCGTCGCGCGTCATCCTGTTGGGGGTGACGTCTTGGGTGCCGGCCGAGGTGACCGGGGCCACGTCCTACGCGGTCGGCTGGTCGGCCGATGTCAACGCCTTCGGCTCGGGCCTCGGCGTGGCGGCCGGGTCCTCGAATGTCGGCGTGGTCGGACCGACCGCGACCTATGCCGCCGAGGACGTCACCGTGACCGCCGCGGGCGGGCTGTTCACAGGCGGCGAGATCGCCTTGGCGGCCGCCATCATCCGCCCCGGCCCGGCGCCGGTCTGAGGAGGTCCGCCCATGCTCGATCGTTACGTCCCCGCCAATGTGGTGGCGGCGTTGAAGGCCCGACTGGCCGCGGCGCTGCCGACGCACAGAGACGAGACCGATAGCGCGACCGGGGCCGAGAGCGCGCCTGCCTATGCCTGGCGGATCAACGACACTGATGTGGTGGCGGCCGAGATGGGCAAGCCCCGCCGCTGGCGCCACGATGTCGAGGCGACGCTGACCGTCTGGTCGCGCCCGCCGGCGGCCGGTGCGCTTGGCGGCGAGCTCGCCGATGCCACCACAGCCCTGCAGGCGGTCGTGGCCGATCCCGTCGATCTCGGCGGGTTGGTCGAGATGCTGCACGGCACGATCGACACGCCCGAGATCGACACCGGGCGCAACCGGGTTACCGCGGTCGACGTGGTCGTCCGCTTCGTCGCGTTCTCCTGATCGCGGCTATCCGCACAAAGACCCCGGCGGCCGCTGCCGCCCTCTTGTCGAAAGGTGCCGACATGGCCCGAGACGACACGGCCCGCAAGGGCCTCGACCTGCCCGGCGCGCTGCGCCTTGCGGTGACGATTATCAGCCTCGCGGGCATCCTGACCGGCGGGGCTTGGTTCCTGGCGCGGCCGCATCTCGAGGCGTGGGTGATGCGCATCGCGGCGCGAGCGGAGATCGGGCACGCCCTGACCGCCCGCCTTGAGGGCATCGACGTGCGCCTGGCCGCGCTGGATCACGAAGTCTCGGTGCAGGCGGCCGATGGGCATTTCGGCCCGCCCTGCGTGCTGGTGCCGACGCATGGGCATTCTATCGAGCCCGGCCCGCCGGGCGCCTGGGTGGTGATCGAGTGGCAGAACCTCGAGCGGCTGCGCGAGTGCGGCAAGCCCGAGCTGAATGCCGTCATCCGCAACGGCCACCAGATCGCCCACACCGCCGAGCTGTCGACCGATGGCGTCGATCTGCCGGTGGGGCTGCATCGATCGCTCCGCTACCTGATCCGCATCCCGCCCGACGCGATCCCCGGCACCGCCTGCGCGACGGTGACGGTGACCTTCCCGCGCGCCGAGAACCCGCCGGCGCCGCATCGCTCTCCGTTCGTGTGCTTCCAGATCCAGGAGGTGGTGCCATGAAGGGCAAGCCTTGGACCGACGATGAGATCGCCGAGATGATGGCGCCGCTTGCCGGCATGAAGGTGACGGAACAGGCCGCGGCGCTTGGCAGAGGCGGCCTCTCGGCCGCAACCTACCGAGGCAGCACGACCCTGACGCCACCGGTCGCGACGCCCCGGCTGCCCCCTTCCCCTCTCCGCGTGCCGGTCCTCGGCCTCACGGGGCCGGCCGGGTCGGGCAAGTCGACGGTTGCCGCGGCGGTGCTCGAGGGGCTGCCCTGGCCGGGCGTGAGGCTCCACGTGGCCGCCCCGGTGCACGCGATGCTCGCGACGCTTCTGAAGGCCGCCGGCATGGGCGTGCGAGAGATTGCGGAGCGGGTGCACGGCGCGCAGAAGAATGCGCCGTGCGACGCGCTGCAGGGACGCAGCCCGCGCCAGGCGATGCAGTGGCTCGGCACCGAATGGGGCCGGGAGCTGGTCGGCGATCGGCTCTGGCTGGATCTTTGGCGCAGGCGTGCGGCGCGCGAGATCAGGGGCGGGCGCCTCGTGATCAACGAAAGCGTGCGCTTCGACAATGAGGCCGCCGTCGTCCGCTCGCTGGGCGGCGTGGTGGTGCGGCTGACCGGGCGCCGCGCCGAGGGCGTGCCCGCGCATGACAGCGAGGTCGGCGTGACGGCCGATCTCGATATCGACAACGGCGCCGGCCTGCCCGAGAGGGCGGCCCGTCAGATCCTCGAACTTGTGAAGTAAGGGTCCCGCGATGATCGATCACCTCACCCGCAAGCCGGTGGCGGCCGGCCCCGGCACCGACATGATCCCGGTTGCGCCGAACGATGTTGCCGACCTGCCGCTGGCGGCGGCCGTGCTCTATGTCGAGGTCGGCGGGACCGTCTCCTTCGTGCCCCTTGGCTCGCCGACGATGATCCGCTCGATCGCTGTCGACGATTACAGCTATGTCCTCTGCGCGGCGACCAAGGTGCTGGCGACCGGCACTACGGCCGGCGGCATCCATGCGGTGGTCTATGTGAGGCACGGAGAGGCAACATCCTGACCGGACATGTTGCGGTATCCCGCAACTAATCCCGCAACATGGCTGCTTCCGTCCTCTCATTATGAAGGAGAAAATTATTTTAAAACAACGAACTAACCGCAACCCGACAACCGCGTTAGAAACCCGGTGCCCGCTCGAACGCCGTCGACTCGCTCGTTTATGGGGCGAAGGCGTCCCCGCGCCAGTCGAGAAGGGTTCCTGATTGTGCCGGGGTCAGCCGCGACAGGACTTCAAGCAGATGGGCCGCCGAGGTTGCGGGGGCGAACAGCTCATCGTCCTTGACGAAGCCTTGGAAGGGCTTCGAGAGGCCGGTGTCGACCGTTCCGGGCTGCAGGCCCACGACTGTCAGGCCCTTGCGGCGGCGACCCTCCTCGATCGCGAGGCATTTCAGCACCTGGTTCAGCGCCGCCTTTGAGGCGCGATAGCTGTACCAGCCGCCTGCCTTGTTGTCCGAGACCGAGCCGACGCGTGCCGAGAGCGCCGCGAAGACCGACGGGCCCTGGCGCGGTATCTTGGGCAGAAAATGCTTGGCGATCAGTGCCGGCCCGGTCGTGTTGATCGCGAAGGATCGGGCGAAGCCGTCGAGCGTCAGGTCGCGCCACGCCTTCTCGGGCTGATGGCCGCACGCCGCGTCATGCAGCATGCCGGTCGCGACGATGATCAGGCGCAGCGCGGGGTCGTCGCCGATGGTCGCAGCCGCGGCCTCGATGCTCGCCTCGTCCTTCAGGTCCAGGACGCCCGGCAGCACGGCAGGGCCGCCGGGGCTGCGGCCCGAGCGGCTGAAGGCGTGCACGCGCACGATGCCGGGCGCGTTCGACAACGCCTCGACGAAGGCCGCGCCGAGACCACCTGATGCGCCGACGACCGCCGCGGCCG
>JBCCSW010000210.1:0-7510 GCA_039199465.1 Pseudomonadota bacterium | reverse complement strand
GGCCAGCCGGCCCTCGCGATCCAGCCTGAAATCCTTGAGGTTGAGCGCGAGATCGCCGTCGAAGCCGGGATCCTCGGCCTCCTCGACCACCATGATGCCGGTCAGGCCCTTCACCATCTGGTCCATCGTCATGCAATGCGGGTGGTACCAGAAGGTGCCCGCATCCTCGGGCGTGAAGGCATAGCGATAGGTCTCGCCCTCGCCGATCGGGATCTGGGTCAGGTAGGGCACGCCGTCCATCGCGTTCGGCACGCGGATGCCGTGCCAGTGCATCGCGGTGTAATCCGCCATCGCATTGCTGACATCGATCTCGAAGGGCCTGTGCTGGCGCAGGCGCAACACCGGCGGCGGCGCATTGGGAGATAGGCTGACGAGCCCGTCGGTCATGCCGCCCGCAAGCGGGTATCGCGCCGGCTGGATGCGCAGATCGGGCGTCTCTGCCAGCGACGCCGCATACGGCCAGCCGATGCCGACCGCGGCGCCTGTCGCGACGGTGCCTGCCGAGCCCAGAAGTTGTCGGCGCGTCAGCATGTTACCCTCCCACACGGCGGCCCAGCGCATGGGATCAGCATAGGCTGTTGTCGGGCGCCGATCCATGCCCGAGGGCGTCGCAAGGGCGGCGTTTGGCGCGGGACTCGGCGACTCGGCGCGGCCTTGGCGTCTAGTCGCCGAAGAGGCCGCGGATCGTGTTCTGCAACGCCCTTGCCGGTTTGGACGGGGTGATGCCCACGGCGCCGGTCAGCGTCTCCAGCGCCTGGCCCGGGGCGGCGATGATGCCGCCGATGGCGGCGCCGAGATCGGGTTCCACACGCGGGCTTGCCCAGGGGCCGGTGACGATCAGCGGGAAGACCGGCACGCCGGTACCGCCGAGCGGCCCGGGCAGCGCGGCCACGGCCTCGGGCGTCAGGCGCAGGTTCAGTCGTCGGCGGGCGAGGTCCACGCTGCCGCGGCCCGTGACCCGGATCGCCGGGCCCAGGAAGCGGATGTCGCTGCTTGTGAGCACACCGTTGCGCGCCGAGAAGCTTGCGCCGGTCTCGTCGAAGGCCGTGCGGGCGCCGCCGCCGGTCTGGCCCGCGATGTTGCGGACCATGGCCGGCAGGCTGTAGCCGATCAGCGCCCCATCGCGCAGCACGACCGAACCGGTCCCGCCAAGGCTGGCGAGAAGGGCATCGGTCGTTCGCCCGCGCCCGGACAGCTGCAGATCGATGTCGCCGCGCCCGGTCATCGCGTCGGTATTGGCGATCCCGATGAGGAGGGGCTGCAGGCGGACCCCGCGCGCCGTCAGGTCGGTCGTCACGGCGATCCCGTCAGCGTCGGCCAGCGTGATCGTGCCGGCCACGCTGCCGCCGGTCACCTCGGCCTCCCCGATGGTCAGGTCGAGCCGGCCGCCCGCCAGGACGGCGGCAAGCTGCGTTTGGCCGACGGCGAGATCGCCGAGGTCGATGCTGCGGGCCCGAAGCGCGATGTCGGCATCGACCGCCCGCAGCGCGCTGGCGTCGATCCCGTCGCGGGCGGGCGGTGTCGGCGCGGCAGCGTCGTCTGCCATGAACGGGCTCAGATCCAGGAGATCGGCGTCGAGATCGACGATGAGCTTCGGCCGCGCGCCTTCGGTCTCGACGGCGACGGCACCTGCCAGGCTGCTCTCGCCGAGGGTCAGCGCCATCCCGTCGATGCCGAGGCGCCCGTTCTCCGCCGCGAGACGACCCGAGAGCGACAGAGCCTCCGGCATCTCGGGCGGCAGATCGGTGCCCTCGACCAGCCAGGCGGCGAGGGCCGGCAGCGATCCGGTTTGGCCGGTGAACTGGCCCTCTACCCGCGATGCCTCGCCGGTGAAGATCGATCCGTCGAATGACAGCGCGGCAAGTTCGGCGATCTCGGCGCTCAGCGCCGCGCCGATGGCCCCGCCGGTCGGTGGGCCGATGTCGGATGCGACCGAGAGGCTGAGCGCAATTGTCCGCTGGCGATGATCGACGCTGCCCTCTAGGGCAAGATCGAAGGAGGACGGCGCCGTTTGCAGTGCGCCAGTGAGGTCGATCGCCGAGACCTCGATACGCCGACCGCTGCGGCTGTCCGTGAACAGGACCTCGCCGCCCTCGATCGCCGCGTCGGGCAGCGTGATGACCGGGAGCGCCGTGTCGCCGCTCTGCTCGTTGCCGGCGCTTGTCGCCGGGCTTACCCAGTTGGGCGTGCCGTCGATGTCGACCACCAGCACCACGCGCGGCTCGACCAGGCGGAGCGCCGTGATGTCGAGCCGGTCCGACAACAGCGACATCGGGTCGACGCCGACCTCGAAGGCGGCGGCCGACAGCAGCGGCGCCTCGTCCGCGCGCAGCGTGTTGGACAGCGACACCGCCTCGGCCCGCACGCCGAGGACGGGCCAGATCGACAGCTCGACCGCGCCGTCGACCGCGAGGCGCTTGCCGGTCGCACCTTCCACCGCGTCGGCCACCCGCGCGACGACGGCATCCTTCGGCACCAGCATCACCAGGCCGAGACCGACCGCGATCAGGACAACGACGAGGGCCCCGACGGCGATCGCAATGCGGCGCAGCCAACGCATGAGCACTCTCCCCACCCGATCCCGGCGCGATGGTAGCAGAGTGCCAGCGTCCTGTTGACCGTCTCGAGGGTAGAGCCGCGGTCGCAGGTTACTGGCCGCAGGTTACCGGTCGCAGGCTCCCGGTCGCAGGCTACGGGGCCACGCCGTCGTGATCGGTCGCCTAGCCCTGAATCATCCGGTTCAGCCCGACGGTGCGCGAGCCGACGATCAGCGCGATCAGCGCCAGCAGGATCAGCCCCGTGGACATCGCCGCGATCGACGGATCGGGCTGTTCCTCCAGATACTGCAGCATCTTGATCGGCAGCGTCTTGTTGCGCGCATCGGTCAGGAAGATCGAGATCGGGTAGTTGTCCATCGAGGCGAGGAAGGCGAACAGCCCCGCCGTCAGGAAAGCCGGGGCAAGGTTCGGCGTCAGCACCTTGAGGATGGCCAACGGCCAGCTCAGCCCCAGGGTGCGCGCCGCATCGATCAGCGAGAAGTCGAAGGCCGCCATCGCCGCCAGCAGTGTGCGCATCACGAAGGGCAGGGTGATCAGTACATGGGCGATCAACAGGCTCCAATAGGCGTCGCGCAGACCCATCTCGCGCAGGAACTGCAACAGCGCCACGCCAACGACAAGCCCCGGCATCATCAGCGGCGAGACCGAGAAGGTCGCGATCGCCCTGCGCCCGCGGAACTGGCCCTGCGCCACGGCGATGGCCGCCGCCGTGCCCAGCAGCAGGCTGATCGCGGTCGAGATCAGGGCAAGGTTCAGCGACAGCAGCACCGAGTCCATGAGGCCCGAGCGCCGGCCCATCGCCTCGTACCACCTGAGCGACAGGTCAGGCGGCGGCAGCGTGTAGACGGGCGAGGAGGTGAAGGACACCGCCACCGTGATCACCAGCGGCAGCATCAGGAACACCACCGCACCCGCGGCGATGGCCCAGCTCAGCCCCATGAACAGCCGGTCGGTGCGGGTCATTCGCGGCTGCCGAGCCGGCGCGCCAGCCAGCTGGAACCCAACACCACGGCGACGGCGATGACCAGCAGCAGCGCCGAGATCGTCGAGCCCAGCTGCTCGTCGCGCAGAAACAGGAACGAGCGGGCGATCAGCATCGACAGCGTCTGCTGACGCTCGCCCACGATCAGGCTGGGGATGACGTACATCGACACCGCCAGCGAGAACACGAAGGCCGAGCCGGCGACGACACCGGGCAGGGTCAGCGGCAGCGTCACACGGAAGAAGCGGAACCAGGGCGTGGCGCCGAGCGACGCGGCGGCGGCGCCGAGCGCAGGGTCGAGTTGGCGGACGACCGCATAGATCGGCAGCACCATGAAGGGCAGGAAGACGTTGGCGGCCCCGATGACCAGCGCCGTTTCGGTGAACAACAGGCGGATCGGCCGCTCGATCAGGCCGATCCATTGCAGGAACTCGTTCAGCGCGCCGTTGCTGCGAAACAGGATCGACCAGGCGAAGGCCTTGACGATCACACCGACCGACAGCGGCAGTACCATGGCCACCAGGATCGCGGTCTGCGCCCAACCCCGCGCGCGCGCCAGCGCGAAGGCGGTGGGATAGGCGATGACCAGCGCTAATAGTGTCGTCATCAGCGCCACGCGGAGCGTCCGCCAGAACACCGTCATGTTGAAGCTGTCGGCGAAGAACTCGGTATAGCGCCGGACGCTCAGCACGCCCTCGGCGTCGCGCAGGCTCTCGGCCAGCAGCAGCATCAGCGGCAGGGCGTAGACGATCGCGAGATAGGCGAGCCCCGGCGTCGCCAGCAGTGCGAAACGGTCCAGCGCGCCCCTCACGCCGCGCGCTCGTAGAGCAGCGTGTCGCCGACCGACCAGGCGAGCTGCGCGTCCTCTCCCGGCGGCGGGGTCTCGCTGATGCCGGGCAGCTCGCACAGGATCACGTCGCCCTCACCCGCTGCGCCGTGCAGATGGGTCTTGGAACCCACGAACATCACATCGGCGACCCGGGCAGTGATGACGTTGGCCTCGGCGCCCGTGCCCTGACGGTCGAGGCGGATCAGCTCGGGCCTTACACCCACGACCACCGGCGTGCCCGCGGCCAGGTCGCCCGGCGCGCGTAGGGTGCCGTGTGCGGTCGCGACCTCGACCGTGCCCGCGCCGCCCGCCGTGACGCGACCGTTGAGGCGGGTGGAGAGCCCGACGAACTCCAGCGCGAAGGGCGTCGCGGGGCGGGCATAAAGCTCGGCCGGGGTCGCGAACTGCTCGATCCGCCCGCGGTTCATGACCGCGATGCGGCTGGAGACCGCCAGCGCCTCGTCCTGGTCGTGGGTGACGAAGATCGCGGTCATGCCGCGGGCGCGCAGCAGCGTCTTGAGCTCCACCTGCATGGTCTCGCGCAGCTTGCGGTCGAGCGCCGAGAAAGGCTCGACCAGAAGCAGCAGGTCGGGCTCGACCACCAGCGCGCGGGCGACGGCGACGCGCTGCTGCTGCCCGCCCGACAGGGCCGAGACCGGGCGCGCCGCGAACTCTGCCATTCGCACCAGATCCAGCGCGTTGGCGACCAGCCCGTCGATGCGTGTCTTCTCGCGCCCCCTGGCGCGCAGCCCGAAGGCGACGTTGTCGGCGACGTTCAGATGGGGGAACAGGGCGTAGTTCTGGAAGACGACCGAGACGTTGCGGCGATGCGCGGGCGTCCGCGTCACGTTGCGCCCGCCGATCGAGATCGCGCCGTCATCGGCATCGACCAGCCCGGCGATCAGGCGCAGCAGCGTGGTCTTCCCGCAACCCGACGGCCCCAACAGCGAGACCAGCTCGCCCCGGGCAACGCGAAAATCCAGCCCCTCGATCACGCGGGTGCCGCGATAGCTTTTCGAGACCGCCGCGACGTCGAGATAGCGCGCCTCGCCGGGGGTGCCCGGCGAGGCGGTCGTCTCGGTCATCAGGCGGCCATCAGCTTGTCGAAACGGTCGATCCAATCGGCGCGGTTCTTGCTGACGAAGGCCCAGTCCGGCGAGAAGATCGGGATGCCCTCGGGGATCGACACCGATGTCTCGGCCGTCGTGTTGGCGGGCAGCGACGAGGCGAACTCGGCGATCTGACCCTGCAACTCGGCGCCCAGCATCTCGTTCACATAGGCCTCGGCCAGCTCGGGGTTCGGGCCGCCCTCCACCAGGGTGATGCCCGAGGGCATGGCGAAGATCCCCTCCTTCGGCGCGGCCAGGTCGACAGGCACGCCCTGCGCCTTGCGCGGCAGGGCATAGGACGAGAAGTTGCCCGACAGCATCGAGATCTCACCCTGCTCCAGCAGGTTGAAGGCCTGGCTCATCACCGAATAGGTCGTCAGCACGTTGGACTTGAGCGCGCCCAGCTTCTCGAAGGCGGCATCGATCTCGTATTGCGCCTCGGCCATCGGCTTGCCGGTGGCGAGGTGGGCGGCGGCGAACAGCGTCCACATACCCTCGGTATTGCGCAGGCCCGGGATGATGATCCGGCCCTCATGCGCGCTGTCCCAGAGCTGTTCCCAGCTCGGCACGCCGTCCAACATATCCGTGTTGTAGGCGACGCCCGCCCAGGGCTGGACGTAGTTGCACCACATCCCGTCCATATGCACCGCGCCGTCGCGGAGTTCGGTCATGTTCGGCACGGCGTCGGGCATGGTCGGGCGCAGCAGCCCTTCCTCGACCGCCAGGATCATCACCGGGTCGTCCATCTGCACGACCGAGAGATAGGGCGCGTCCTTGTTCGAGCGCATCTTCTCCAGGTTGACGGTCGACTTGGTTCCCTCGAACAGGATAGAGGCACCGAACTTGTCGGCCATGTGCGGCACGACGATCTGCTCCATCCACAGCGTGTGGCTGCCGGCGCAGCCGATGACGATCTCGTTCGTCGCCGCGCGGACGATGGCCGGTGCGGCGAGCAGCCCGGCGGTGGCGGCAGCGCCCTTGAGTACGCCGCGGCGGGTGGGGGCGAGGCCGTTCGGGGCTGCGCGTTGCGGGGTGAGGATCGTCGAGGACCGGGTGGTGGCGGACATGGCAGATCTCCCTCTCATCGGTGGGGTGGCGACAAGCGCGATCACGGCCCTAGGTGAGGCGGAGCCGTCGATACGGCAAGCATTCCTGATGTATCCGAGAGCATTTCATTATAATTGACGATCGAATGGGCAGCCAGAAGGATGCAATGCATCTCGATTATGCGATTCACGTCTGCATTGTCTGCTGTTTGGGGCCGGTGCCGCCCTGTCCCCAAGCGATGGAGACGACGCAATGAGCGGCGTGACGCCCGAAAAGCACCGGTCTGATCGGGCGGCGGTTCTTCGAGAGAGCGCCGATCGGCTGATCTCGGCGCATCGCGGGCAACACCACTTCCAGCCCGAGCCCGGTACCGGACCGCGGGACGAGGCCGAGGCGCTGGTGGTTCAGGCGATGGTGGCTGCTGCCCTCGGCCCCGTCGGCGGCTTCAAGACCGGGCGGCGGAGCGCCCTGGACCCACCCACGGTCGCGCCCGTGCTGGCGGCCGATGTCGTAGCCTCGGGCGCCGCGATCGATCCGGCCGCATCGCGCCTGCGCGGCGTCGAGCTAGAGATCGCGTTCCGGCTGGAGTGCGAGACCCCCGACACCGACGATCCGGCCTTCGACGACCGCCTCGCCGATGCCGTGGTGGCCTTGCCGGCGCTGGAGATCGTGGAGAGCCGCCTGACCGATCCGGAGGCCGCCGGCCCCCTCTGGAAACGCGCGGATGCCCAGATCAACGGCGGCATCGTGCTCGGCGCTCCTGTGGCGGACTGGCGCGGCCTGCCGCTGTCCTCGCCGACCGTCCGGAAGGCCTTCGATGGTCGGATCCTCGTCGACGGGGCGGTGGCAGCGCCGGGCGGCTGTCCGTTCGCGACCTTCGCCGCCTTCGCGCGGGGGCTCGGCACCCATTGCGGCGGCCTGCGCGCTGGGCAGGTGGTCATCACCGGCTCGCTCACCGGTCTGCCCTTCGCGCCGCCCGGTACGC
>JBCCSW010000209.1:0-7530 GCA_039199465.1 Pseudomonadota bacterium | reverse complement strand
GGTGCTGGACGACGGCACGCCCTTCGTCACCTCGGCCGTGCGGGGCGAGGGGCGGGTCGTCCTGTTCCACGTCTCGGCCGATGCCGAATGGTCGTCGTTGCCGCTGTCCGGCCTGTTCGTGGAGATGCTGCGCGAACTGCTGAGCCTGGCGCCGGGACAGGGCGCGCTGACCCCCGATGCCGATGAGTTGGACGGGACGCTGTGGCGCCTGCGCCAGACCCTGGCACCCGACGGCACCCTGGTGCCCGTGCCCGCCAACCGCGATCCCGTCGCGGGCCCCGAATTGGCCGCTGGCCGCGCCGGCGACGGTTTGCTTCCTGGTTTGTATGTGCGCGCCGACAGCGGCAGGCGGGCTGCGGGCGCTGCTGAGGATATCGTCATGAACCTGCATGTCGCCGGCGATCGGCTGGAACCCTTTCCGCCGCCGCCCCCCGGCGCGGTCGTCGACCGGCTGGCAGGGGAGGAGAGCCTTGACCTTGCAGCGCCGCTGCTGCTGATCGCCGTCCTGTTGGCCGCTCTCGATGCGATCGCGACGCTCTGGGTCGCAGGCCGCCTGCCGCGCCTCGCTCCGCGCAGCAAGGCGGCCGCGCCGCTGTCGGCGCTCCTCGCGCTCGCCATGACGGCCGTGATCGGTGCCTCGGACGCCGTGGCGCAGGCCGAGGGCGCGGAAGCTGCCCCGCGCGACAGGGTGGCCGAGCGCGAGGTGTCCGCCGCGGCCGAGACGACGCTCGGTTGGCTGCGTACCGGCGACCCGACGCTGGACGAGAAATCGGCCCGGGCGATGCTGGGTCTCGGACAGGCCCTGACGGCCCGTACCGCCGTTGAGCCCGGCCCGCCGCTCGGCATCGATCCCGACAGCGACGAGATGGCGCTGGTGCCGGTGATCTATATGCCGCTGACGGCCCGGTCGATCCCGTCGGACGACGCGCTCGGCCGGCTCTCGCGCTACATCGCCGACGGCGGCATGCTGCTGATCGATACGCAGGGCGGCGCGGCTGGCGCGGGATCGGCCGATGCGGCGGCGATGCGCTCGGTCGCGCGCGCGCTGAACCTGCCGCCGCTGGCGCAGGTGGACGAGACGCATGTGCTGACGCGCACCTTCTACCTGCTCGACCGCTTCCCGGGTCGCTTTCGCGGCGGGCGCGTCTGGGCCGAGGCGCCGCCGGAAGGGCGCCAGTCTGCCGAGAACGACCCGGCACTGCCCCGGTTCGACCGGGTCGACGACAACGTGTCGCCCGTCATCGTCGGCTCGGCCGATTGGGCGGCCGCCTGGGCGGTCGACGAGCGGGGCCGCGCCCTCTATCCGGTGGGCCGGGCAGGCGACCGGCAGCGCGAGATGGCGATCCGTTTCGGCGTCAACGTCGTGCTGTATGCGCTGACCGGCAACTACAAAGCCGACCAGGTGCACGCGCCGGCCGTCCTGGAACGGCTCGGCCAGTGACCCTGCCGATGCCGGATTCACGATCCGGCGCAACGAGGGGCTGAGAGACCCGCATGCAGACCACGATCGTCTTCGATCCGCTCGTACCCTGGCCGCTGGTCGCGCTGGCCGGCGTCATGGCGCTGCTGTCCGTCGCCGTCGTCCTCTGGCGCGGGCTGAACGGCTGGTGGCTCCGCGCGCTGGCGCTGGGTGTCATCATCCTCGCGCTGACCGGCCCGCAGTTAAAGCGGGAGCAGCGCGAGGGCCTCGGCAATATCGGCTTCCTGGTGGTCGATCGCAGTGCCTCGACCTCGCTCGAGGACCGGGCGGCGGCTATCGAGCAGGCGCGCGAGGCGCTGCTCGCCTCGGCCGAAAGCGCCACCACGCCGTCGCGCCCGCTGGAGATTAGGGTGGTCGAGGTGGAGGACGCGTCGACCGGCCGTGACCGCGGCACGCGCATGATGGCGGCCCTGGACGCCGCCGCCGCCCGCATCGCGCCCGACCAGATCGCGGGCGCCGTGCTGCTGACCGATGGCGAGGTGCATGACGCTGCCCTGCTGGAGCGGTTTCCCGCGCCCGTGCATCAGGTCATCGCCGGCGACCCCGACGCCTTCGACATCGCGCTGACGCTGCAGAATGCGCCGGCATTCGGCATCGTGGGCGAGGAGGTGTCGTTCCGCCTGACGGCCGAGATCCTGGGAACGCCGCCGACCGGCCTCGGCAATGCGCTCTCGGCCGATGTCTCGGTCGACGGGGGCGCGCCGCAGCCCCTGGCCATGACCTACAACCAGCCGACCGACCTGACCATCGAGCTGACGCATGGCGGGCCGACCATCGTCGACATCCGCCTGCCCGAGCGGGAGGGTGAGCTGACCGGGCGCAACAACCGCGTCATCCTGACGGTGCAGGGCGTGCGCGACCGGCTCCGCGTGCTGCTGGTCTCGGGCGAGCCGCATCCCGGCGGGCGTGCGTGGCGCGACCTCTTGAAGGCCGATCCGATGGTCGACCTGATCCACTTCACCATCCTCCGGCCCCCTGCCAAGCAGGACGGCACGCCCGTGTCCGAGCTTTCGCTGATCGCGTTCCCGACGCGCGAGCTGTTCCTCGACAAGATCGACGGCTTCGATCTGATCGTCTTCGACCGCTATCGCTGGCGCGGCGTGCTGGCCTCGGCCTATCTCGCCAATATCGTGCGCTATGTGCGCGAGGGCGGCGCGGTGTTCGTGGCCTCGGGCCCGGCTTTCGCGGGGGCGCAGTCGCTGGCGCGCACGCCGCTGGTCGATGTGCTGCCCGCCCGGCCCTCCGTCAGCGCGATCGAGCGGCCCTATCTGCCGCGGGTCAGCGAGATCGGTGAGCGTCACCCGGTGACGCAGGGGCTGGAGGCGCAGGCGGGCCTTGGCCCGGAGGGCCCGAGCTGGGGTCGCTGGCTGCGCCAGATCGAGGTTAGCCCCCGCACCGGCGCTATCGTGATGACCGGCGCTGACGAACTGCCGCTGTTGATGCTCGACCGCGTGGGTGAGGGGCGGGTGGCGCTGCTCGCCTCGGACCATGCCTGGCTCTGGTCGCGGGGCTATGACGGCGGCGGCCCGCAGGCCGATCTGCTGCGTCGGACCGCCCATTGGCTGATGCGCGAGCCCGAGCTGGAGGAGGAGGCGCTGATCGCTGCCGTGCAGCCAGACGGCAGCGTGACCGTCGAGCGCCGGTCGCTTCTGGAGCGGCCCGCGACGACCGTGCTGACGACGGCGCCCGATGGCTCGTCGGGCTCGCTGGTCCTGGCGCCGTCCGGCCCGGGCCGATGGGAGGGCAGGCTGGAGAGCCCGGCCGAAGGGTTGTGGCGCTTCGCGGCCGAGGGCTTCGATGCCGTCGCCGCCGTTGGCCCGCCGTCGCCGCGCGAGTTCGAGCAGCCGATCGCGACCGAGGAACCCCTGTCGGCGCTGGTCGCTGCCACAGGCGGGCGCAGCGTCTGGCTGGCCGAAAGCGGCGTGCCGGATGTGCGTATCGTCGCCGAGGGCAGGCGGGCCCAGGGGCGCAGTTGGATCGGCTTCGCGGCGCGCGAGGCCTACCGCGTGACGGGCATCCGCCTGACGCCGCTGATGCCGGCCTGGCTCGCCGCGCTGGCGACCGGCCTGCTGTTTCTCGCGGCCTGGCGGCGCGAGGGTCGACGGGCGGCCTGACCTCTCGGCCTCTACGATGTTGGGCGAGGGACCCGTCTACGCGGCCATGGCGCATCCGTGGTATCGTGCCACGATCGCCGTCGTGTCGGGGCTTGGCCTGCCGGATTGGGCGATTGGCGCAGGTTTCGTGCGCAACGCGGTGTGGGACCGGCTGGCCGGCCTCTCTCGGACGCCTTTGGCCGATGTCGACGTTCTCTATTTCGACCGGGCTGATCCGGGTGGCCGACGCGAGCGCATGCTGGAGCGCCGCCTGACGGCCGCCTTGCCGCGGCCCTGGTCGGTGCGCAATCAGGCCCGTATGCACCGGCGCAACGGCGACCGGCCGTATCGCTCCACGGCCGATGCCATGCGCTTCTGGCTTGAGACACCGACGACCGTTGCAATCCGGGTGGACGGCGCGGGACGATTGCGGCTGATCGCGCCGCACGGCCTGCACGATCTTCTGGCGATGCGGGTCCGCCCGACGCCCGCGGGTCGGGCGAAGTCGCTGCTTTATGCCAAGCGCGTCAACGCGAAGAACTGGCAGGCGCGTTGGCCTGGGCTGGTGATGGAGATGCCCCGCTGCCTGGACCACGACGCCATGGCGCTTCGATCCGACCGCTTGTCAGCGCCGACGCCTTGAGGCTAAGGGCCGCGCGGCATCGGAGGCGGCGGACATGGCACGGCGCAAGCGCGGGCGCGACATCGATGGCTGGCTGGTGGTCGACAAGCCGCTCGGCCCGACCTCGGCGCAGATCGTCGCGCGGGTCCGCCGGGCCCTGGATGCCAAGAAGGCGGGCCATGCCGGCACATTGGATCCGCTGGCGACCGGCGTCCTAGCCGTTGCCTTTGGCGAGGCGACCAAGACGGTGCCGGCCGCGCAGGACGGGGCCAAGACCTATCGCTTCACCGTTCGCCTGGGCCAAGCCACCGCGACCGACGACGCCGAGGGTGCGGTGATCGCCGAGAGCGAGGCGCGCCCGGACGATGCGGCGATCCGCACCGCGCTCGAGACGTTCCGCGGCGAGACCCTGCAGGTGCCGCCGATCTACTCCGCCGTGAAGCATGACGGGGCGCGGGCCTATGATCTGGCGCGCCGTGCGGCGAGGGGTGAGCCGATAGACCTGCCCGAGCTCGCAGCCCGACCATTGATCGTGCACGATATCCGCCTGATCGACCGCCCGGACCCCGATCATGCCGAGGTGTCGCTGTGCTGCGGCGCCGGCGGCTATGTCCGCGCCGTCGCGCGCGATCTCGGCCGGATGCTGGGGTGTCAGGCCCATGTAACCGCGCTGCGTCGAACGGCCGCCGGGCCCTTCACGCTGGCGGCCGCGCTGCCGGGCGTGGCGCTCGAAGCACCCGATGGCGCCGCCATCGAGGCGGCGCTGCAGCCCGTCGCCGCCGGGCTCAGCGGATTGATGTCGGTCGAGGTCACCGTGGCCGAGGCGGAGGAACTGCGCCATGGCCGGTCGGTGATCCGGCCCGGTCTGGATCAGCGCACGGCTTGGGCGGCGCTCTGCGATGCGCCGGTGGCGCTGATCGCGGTGGCGGGCGACGTCATGCGACCGACCCGAGTGTTCGCGCCGACGGTATCTTCGTCAGCCTAGCCTAGGTTTTCAGTTGCGGCAGAGGAGCTGTTTCGGCCGGCCAAACGGGTCGATCGTGATCAGCAATTGCCCCCGACCAATCACGTCGAAACGCGCTTGGGTGTGGCTGCCGCCGGTATGGCTGAAGAACTGCCCGAAGCTGTTCTCGCCGGTGAAATAGTACTGACCCAGCGGCCCCGTGACCGAGCCCTGATAATAGTGTTTCGCCGTGCCCGCATGCTCGACACGATTGGCGACGCCGCGCCTGGGCACCCAGGCGCCGTCGACGCCGAGTGTCTCGACTTGAGCGAACAGCCGGTGCGGCTGGCCGTTTACCATGCACGTCATCTGAAGCATCGTCGTCTGACCGGGCCGCGATGTCTGCGCGTCGGCGGGGGCGCTGGCCGTAGCGGCCGAGGCGGCGGCGGCGAGACAGAGAGCGAGAGCGACAAGACGCGGCAGCATCGGACGTCCTCCATCGAGTGATAAGCCGGGACGCTAGACCGATCGACGCGATGGCAGCGTGTCGTGCGACACACCCCAAGGCAGTTTCTGGCGCAGTCTCCCGGGGGCCTGCGCCGCGCCTGGCTGGCGGGATGCGTCGGCGAGCCGGGGCTTTTCAAACCGCGTCGCTTCCGTCATACACCCGCGATGGCGTTCGAGGGCGACCCCGAACCACCCTGCCGCGCCGACCGTGCTGGACGACATCCCGGCACAGGCCGTGGCGGCAGCGGACATCACGCATGATGGAGAATGACGATGTCGATCACGCCAGAGCGTAAAGACACGCTCATCAAGGAATACGGTTCAAAGGACGGCGACACCGGGTCGCCCGAGGTGCAGGTGGCGATCCTTACCGAGCGGATCGTGAACCTGACCGAGCACTTCAAGAGCCACAAGAAGGACAATCACTCGCGCCGCGGCCTGCTCAAGATGGTCTCGCAGCGGCGCAAGCTGCTGGATTACGTGAAGGCGCGCGACGTCGAGCGCTACCAGACGCTGATCAAGCGTCTCGGCATCCGGCGCTGATCGTGATTGTCCGCCGATGATTGACCGGTGCGGCCCCAAGGTCGCGCCGGTTTTCGTGTTTGCGCGCCGTCGTTCGCGGAACGGCGCCGCGCAGAGAGGGCGAAACCCGCCCTCGCTCCGCGCCGGATCGCCCCGGCCGGCGACGGATATCGAGCAGGGGACGCCACGGCCCAGGGGGGCCAAGGCGCGAAGGCGCGCCGCAACAGGGGTGGCGCGCAGCGGGCCGTTTGCCATGGGGGCGATGGCCCACAGAGGATGACGCATGTTTGATATCGTGAAGAAAGAGATCGAGTGGGGCGGCGAGACGCTCACGCTCGAAACCGGCCGCATGGCGCGGCAGGCCGACGGCGCGGTGCTCGCGACGCTTGGCGAGACGACGGTGCTGGCGACCGTCGTCTACGAGAAGAGCCCGAAGCTGGGCCTCGATTTCTTCCCCCTCACCGTCCACTACCAAGAGCGGTACTACGCCTCGGGCAAGATCCCGGGAGGCTTCTTCAAGCGCGAGGCCAAGCCGACCGAGAAGGAGGTGCTGACCTCGCGCCTCATCGACCGGCCGATCCGCCCGCTGTTCGTTCCGGGCTTCAAGAACGAGACGCAGGTGATCTGCACCGTGCTCAGCCACGATCTTGAGAACGATCCCGACATCGTGGCGATGATCGCGGCTTCGGCGGCGCTCACGATCTCCGGCGCGCCGTTCATGGGCCCGATCGGGGCTGCGCGCGTCGGCTTCGTCGACGGCAACTACGTGCTGAACCCCGCCTGCGAGGATATGCACAAGCTGTCGGACAATCCCGAGCAGCGGCTGAACCTCGTCGTCGCGGGCACGCATGACGCGGTGATGATGGTCGAGTCCGAAGCCTATGAGCTGAGCGAGGAAGAGATGCTGGGCGCCGTGCAATTCGGCCACCAGCACATGCAGCCGGTGATCGACATGATCATCCAGCTTGCCGAGGCGGCCGCGAAGGAGCCGTTCGCGTTCGAGCCCGCCGACAACAGCGCGCTCTACGCCCGGGTCAAGGAGCTGGGCGAGACGACAATGCGCGCCGCCTTTGCCGTCACCGACAAGCAGGAGCGCCAGGCCGCGATCGCCGCCGCGCGCCAGACCGTGCTGGAGGGGTTGAGCGAGGAAGAGCGCGAGAACGACGGCGCGCTCAAGTCCTGCTTCAAGGAACTGGAGAGCCGGGTCCTGCGCGGCGACGTGATCGAGACGAAGACCCGGATCGACGGTCGCGACCTGACCACGGTGCGCCCGATCGTCTGCGAGGTCGGTGTGCTGCCGCGGACCCACGGCTCCTCGCTGTTCACCCGCGGCGAGACACAGGGCCTGATCGTCACGACGCTC
>JBCCSW010000208.1:0-7568 GCA_039199465.1 Pseudomonadota bacterium | reverse complement strand
GGATGTCGGATCGAGCAGCCTGACGATCATCGCCGAGGTTGTCGACTTGCCGCTGCCGCTCTCGCCGACGAGGCCGAGCGTCTCTCCCTCGCGCAGCGTGAAGCCGATGCGCTTCACCGCCTGCACCGGCACACCCGCCTTGCCCGGGAAGGTCTTCACCAGGTCGCGCACCTCCAAGAGTGCAGTGTCGCCGATGCGCCGTGGCGGCTCGGGCGTGCGCGCCTCGGCCGGCAGCAGGGCGCGGATCGAGCTGCCCTCGCGCGGGGTCGCGTCGACCAGCCGGCGCGTATAGGCGTCGCGCGGCGTGGTGAAGACGCCGAGCGCGCTGCCGCTCTCGACGATCTCGCCGTCCTTCATCACGGCGATGCGGTCGCAGTACTGTGCGGCAAGGCCCAGGTCGTGGGTGATCAGGATCGCGCTCATGGCGCGCTCGCGGATCAGGCTCGTGACCAGGTCCATCACCGCCTTCTGCGTGGTCAGGTCCAGACCGGTGGTCGGCTCGTCGGCGATCAGCAGGCGCGGATCGCAGGCCAGTGCCAGGGCGGTCACGATGCGCTGGCACATGCCGCCCGACAGCTCGAAGGGATAGGCGTGATAGCGCGCCTCGGCCTCGCGAATGCGCACCGCCTCCATCGCGGCGATCGCCTTGTCGCGGGCATCTGCCGCGCTCGCCCGGCCATGGGCGCGCAGCACGTCCTCGATCTGGTGGCCGACCTTGCGGATCGGGTTCAGCGCAGCGCGCGGGTTCTGGAAGATCATCGAGATCTCGCGCCCGCGGATATCGGTCATTTCACGCTCGCTGGCGCGGCGGAGATCGACGCCGTCATAGGTGATCTCGCCCGCCCGGATCGAACCGCCGGCATCGAGCAGGCGCATCAGCGCATAGGAGGTGACCGACTTGCCCGAGCCGCTTTCGCCGACGATGCCGAGCGTCTCGCCCCGCGCGAGGTCGAGCGAGACGCCGCGGACGGCGTCGACCCGGCCTTTGCGCGTCCTGAACGAGATGGCGAGGTCGCGGAGGTTCAGCATCGCCGGGCCGTCACGTCCGTCGCCTCGGGTCGACAATGTCGCGCAGACCGTCGCCCATCAGGTTGAAGGTGAACACGGCCAGCATCAGCGCGGCGCCCGGGAACAGCGCCAGCCACCATTCACCCGAGACGATGAAATTGGCGCCCTCGGCAACCATGATGCCCCATTCGGCCGTGGGCGGGCGCACGCCGAGACCGATGAAGCTGAGGCCCGCGGCATTGAGGATGGCCCAGCCCAGGTTCAGCGAGACCTGCACCATCATCGGCGGCAGGGCGTTCGGCAGGATATGCAGCGCCAGCACGCGGATGTCGGAATTCCCCGCAAGCCTGGCGGCATCGGCAAAACCCGCATTGCGCCGAATATTCACCTCGGCGCGGACGAGGCGGGCGTAGAAAGGCAGGTTGATGACGGCGGTGGCGTAGACGATGTTCTCGATCGTGTTGCCGAGCGCTGCGACGATGCCCATGGCCAGCACGAACAGCGGGAAAGCCATGATGGTGTCCATCAACCGGCCCAACACCGCATCGATCCAGCCGCCCCAATAGCCCGCCGCCGCACCGAGCACCGAGCCGACGACGAAAGACAGCGCCACCGCGGCGACCGAGATCGCGAGATCCAGCCGCGTTGCCACGACCACGCGGCTGAAGACATCGCGGCCCAGGTTGTCGGTGCCGAACCAATGCGCGGCCGACGGCGGCTGCAGCGCGCGGGCCGCGTCGCTGGCATAGGGGTCGTGCGGCACCAGCGACGGCCCGAATACCGCGGCGAAGATCAGCACCGCGAACATGGCGAAGGCAACCAGCGTCACAGGGTTCTCGCGCAACACGTAGGCGATGTGCTGCAGCGTGCCCTGCGTGGCGGGACGCGTCGCGTCGGCGGCACTCATGGCCCTGCCCTCACCGTGCCCACCCGACAATGCACCAAAGCGGGCCCATCTCAGCGGGCACCGAAGCCGATGCGCGGATCGATGACCGTGTAGGCGAGGTCGATCAGCAGGTTGAGCGCCACGAACAGCAGCGCCATGGCCAGCACGAAACCCTGCACCGCGGCATAGTCCGAGGCGACGAGCGCCTCGACCGCATAGGAGCCGATGCCGGGCCAGGCGAAGACCTTCTCGACCAGCACGTTCGAACCCAGCATGAAGCTGAACACCATGCCAAGCGTCGTGACGACGGGCAGCATCGCGTTCCGGAGCGCATAGCCGAACAGCACCTTGCGCGAGGCGAGGCCGGCCGCGCGCGCGGTGCGAATATAGTCGGATGACAGCGCCTGCATCATCGCAGCCCGCGTCATGCGCGCAATGGGCGCCATGGTGAACAGGGCAAGCGTCACGGCCGGCATGACGAGCTGGCGGAGCGCCGCCCAGAACGTCTCGACATCGCCGATCAAGACCGTGTCGATCAGCAGGAAGCCGGTCACGCGAGGCGGTTCGAGATAGATGAAGTCCAGCCGTCCCAACGGCGATGGCGCGATGCCGAGCAGATAGTAGAAGACGTAGATCATCACGACGCCGGTGAAGAAGGTCGGCAGCGACACCCCTGCCGTCACCAGGACCCGGCAGAGATGATCGACCACCGAGCCCGGCCGCGTCGCTGCCAGCACCCCTAACGGCACAGCGATACCGCAGGAGATCACGAGCGCGGTCAGCGTGAGCTCCAGCGAGGCCGGCAGGCGCTGCGCCAGATCGGCAAGCACCGGCTGGCCGGTCGAGATCGAATTGCCGAGATCGCCCCGCAGCAAGTCGCCCAGATAGTAGAGGAACTGCACCGCCAGGGGCTGATCCAGGCCAAGCTCGGCCCGGATCTGCGCAATTGACCCGGCATCCGCCGCCGCGCCCGCGAAATAGACGGCCGGGTCGCCGGGCAGGGCGCGCGTCAGCAAGAAGCTGACCACGACCACGCCGGCGATCACCGGCAGCGCCTGCAACAGACGGGTCGCGACCGGTCCCACGCGACCTTTCATACGACCCGCCATCCGACCCTCGGCCCCGCTCTCAGGCCCGGGCGAGCTTGCGGGCGTCCAACTGGCGGTGGAACCAGTACTCGTAGCCGTCGACCCCGTTCGTCGCGACATTCAGCGCCGGCTGCCAAAGCGGGATGCGCGGCAGATCCTCGAACGCGATCTCGAACATGCGCTTCACCTTCGGCGCGTAGTCGGGATCGTCGACGGGGATGTGCAGCGTCTCGTCGACCAGCGTCTCGATCTCCTCGTTACGGTAGTTCGAGGAGTTGAACAGGTGGCCTTCTTTGTAGGCCCAGAAGAAGTAGTAGCAGGGGTAGTTCAGCCAGCCGCCGAACCCCTCCAGATGCAGCGGCAGCCGCTTTTCGACCAGCGAGGCGGTGCGCCAGTTCGCGCCGGGGATCTTGTCGATCGTCACCGCGATGCCAAGCTCGCCCAGCTTCTCCTGGATCAGCAGCGCCGTCGGCTCCATCCAGTCGAGCTGCCCGAGGCTGATCGAGAACGGCACCTCGAAGCCGCTGGCGAAGCTGGATTTCTCCAGATGCTCGCGCGCCTTCTCCATGTCGTGGCTATAGGGCGAGGGCTGCGGCCAGGCCGGCGTGTCGATGCCGCTGCCGCCCCACATGGGGATGCCCCGGCCATAGGCGGCCGCCTGGAAGATCTCCTCGTACGGGATCGCATAGGCCAGTGCCTTGCGCACGTCCGGGTCCTGGAACGGCTCGAAGCTGTGATTGACGCCGACGACGTAGATCGAGTTCTCGATCGGCGTTGAGAACACGTTGACGCCGTCCATTTCGGATAGCTCTTTCGCGTCCTTGTTCGGGATGTTGAAGGACATCTGCACGTCGCCGCGCTCGATCAGCGCGCGCCGGGTCGCCTGGCTCGGCACCTCACGCAGCACCAGGCGCTGGACGCCGGGCAACGGGCCGCCGGTCCAGCTGTCATTGCGCTCATAGACCAGCTGCTGGCCGGGGTCCCAGCGCACCACCTTGTACGCGCCCGAGCCGATGGTGTTTTTGTGTACATACTCCATCGCCCAAGGGTCGTCGGCGGTGGCATTCGCCTTCGCGACCTCGCTGTTAAGGATGTAGGGCACCGGTACCGCAAGGTCGGGCAGCGTCAGCTTGGACGCGCGGTCGAGCTTGATCACGAAGGTCCGCTCATCCACCGCCTCGAACTGGTCAGGGCGCACGAGGCCGCCTGCCTTCATCTGCACTGTCGGGAAGCCTCCGGCCGACACGGCGCGGTCATAGGACCACTTCACATCGGCCGCCGTGACCGGCCGCCCGTCCTGGAAGACCGCGTCGGGCTTCAGCGTGAAGGTCATCATCAGACCGTCTTCCGAGATCTCCCAGCTCTCGGCGAGTTCCGGCTCGATCATCGAGTAGTCGTAGGAGAGCCCACCATCCGGCGTCGCCTTTGTGCCGAACGAGACGAGGCGGTCGTAGCAGTTCACCGCGATCTGATAGCTCGGCCGGTTGGTGCCGGTGCGGTGGATGTCGAGGCTGTTGATCGTCTGCCCCATCACCGCGACGGCCACGTCGCTACCCTGCGCCGTGGCAGGCAGGTGCTTCAGGAACGGCAGCATGGCGGCTGTGATGACGCCACCCTTGAGCAGGCCGCGGCGTGACATCTCGTCGAACATCATGGGCTCTCCCGGAAAACCTGCATCGACAGGGGTTTGACAACCTGAGCGGGAGGGTGGGCGCTGGAAGCGCTTCCATCCACTGTTCAAATTTCAGTAGAGTGCTGACTTGAATGCAGCGCTTTGGGAAATGGTCAATCGCATGAGGCATTTGCGTACCTTTCAGCTGATCGAGGAAGTGGCGCGCGCGGGCTCGATCCGAAAGGCTGCCGAGGACATGAACATCACGTCCTCGGCGTTGAACCGGCAGATCCAGCGATTCGAGCAGGAGTTCGGCTATCCGATCTTCGAGCGGTTGCCGCGCGGCGTTCGGCTGAACACCGCCGGCGAGATGCTGGTGCAGCACCACCGGGCCATGGCCTCGGATCTCGCGCGGCTGCGGAGCCAGGTGGCCGACCTGACCGGCGAGCGGCGCGGCCATGTCTCGATCGCCTGCAGCCAGGCGCTGCTGCCCTATTTCCTGCCGGCCGAGATCGCGCGCTATCGCGCCGAGCATCCGGGCGTCACTTTCTCGGTGGAGGTGCGCGACCGGGCAGCGGCGGAACGCGCGCTCGGCAGTTTTTCGACCGATCTGGCGCTGGTGTTCGAGCCGGTGCACCTGGTCGATTTCGAAGTGATCGCCGATGTGCCCCAGCCGGTCTGTGCGATGATGGCGACCGACCATCCGCTGGCACGCAATCGCGGGCCGCTGCGCCTGCGCGAGGCGCTGGCGCATCGCCATGTGGTGCCGACCAACGCCTATGGCGTGCGCCATGTGCTGGAGCAGGCGACGCGGCGGATGTCGCGCCAGCTGGCTCCCGTGGCCGAGAGCTCGAGCTTCGAGTTCATGCGCCACTATGTGCGCCACGAGCGGGCGGTCGGCTTCCAGATCCCGATCGGCCTGCGCGCCGATGCCAATGAGCCGCTGGCCGTGCGCGAGATCGATGCGCGCGACGTACCGCCGGGCCATCTGCTGCTCGGCCAGCGGCGCGGGCGGACGCTTCCCGTCGCCTCGGCCCGCTTTGCGCTCCGCCTCAGCGCCGCCCTGAGCCAGAGCGTCGAGGAATGGCGCGTCGCCATGGCGTGATGCGGTGCCGGGTGCCTCAGTCCGCGCCGACGGCTGCGGTGCCGGTCGGGTCGAACACCGGCAGCCGGACGATCAGGCGCGCGCCGCCGAGGGGCCCGTCGCCTATCTCGACGCTGCCGCCATGCGCCTCGGCGAGGCTCCGGACCACGGCGAGGCCGAGACCGGCGCCGCCGCTCTGACGCGCGCGCGACGGATCGGGCCGGGTGAAGGGCTCCAGCAGCAGCGCGCGCTGATCAGCCGGAATGCCGGGGCCGGCATCGTCGACGGTGATCACGGCCGCGGCGCCCTCGCGCGCCAGCGTCAGATCGGCCCGTTCGCCATAGCCGAGCGCGTTGTTCACCAGGTTGCCGACGATCCGGCGGAGCGCCAGCCGGTCGGCCAAGACAGCGGCCCCGGCTGCACCGTCCGCGACCGTCAGCGTCACCGGCGCGCCGGCCGCGCTACGGTCGGCCACCTCGCCTTCGATGAAGGGCGCGAGGTCGACCAGCTCCTCGTCCAACTCGGTGGCGCCGGCCCGGCTTGCCAGCAGCGCATCGTCCATCAGCGCGATCATGTCGGCGATATCGGCGGTCGCGCGGGCACGGTCCTCGGGATCGGCGATCTTGTCGATGCGCAGCCTCAGCCGCGTCGCGAAGGTGCGCAGATCGTGCTGGATGCCGCCGACCAAGGCCATGCGCGCTCGGATCAGCGTGTCGAGGCGGCCCTGGAGCCGTTCGAACGCCGCAACCAGTGCCTTCACCTCGGTCGAGCGTGCGCGGATCGGCGGCAGCGCCAGCCGCTCGCCAGCCGGATCGACCCGGTCGACGGCCGCGGCCAGCCGTTCGATCGGGCGGAACTCTCGGCTGAGCGCGATCAGGGCGATCAGGGCGACGACGACGCCGATCAGCGCTGCGCCGAAACCCACGGGCAGGCCGATCGGGGCAACGACGAACGGGCTCTCGGACGTCACCACCAGCGTCTCGCCGCTGGCTAGGCCGATCCGGAACTCCACCGCATTAAAGATACTGGCGCGGAAGGCGCTTAGCGGATGCGCCCGCTCGCGCGGGGTGACGACCAGGGGCCGTGCGGCCAGCGCCGTGCGATAGGCATCCAGCGTCGCGGCGTCGATGATCGAGAGTTCCGGCAGCCGCGTCTCGGTCAGCCGCTCCGGCATGACCCAGACGGCGAACTGCGGGGTGCGGATCGTGGCGAGGACCGTATCGCGTTCGGCGGGTGCGGAACGCTCCATCAGCTCGGCCAGCGCGGCCAGGCGCATTGGCGCGGGCAGCGCCGCCGACCGTTCGATCCCCTGCGAGACATAGCTGGCCGCGATCACGCCGATCCAGACGGCGAAGACGGCGACGACGACGATCACCGCCGCCCGCCCCGACAGGCTGAGCCGGGCCATCACGGTACGGTCTTCACGGTCGGCGTGAACAGGTAGCCGCCGTTGCGCACGGTGCTGATCAGCTCGGTCTCGGGGCTGGCGGCGGCGAGCTTGCGACGCAGGCGCGAGACCAGCATGTCGACGGTGCGGTCGAAGGGTTCGGCGCCGCGCCCGCGCAGCCGATCCAGGATCTGGTCGCGCGACAACACCCGACGCGGGCGCTGCACGAAGCAGGCGAGCAGGTCGAACTCACCACTGGTCAGAACCACCGCGGCGCCGGCCGCGTCGGTCAGCTGGCGCGCATCCAGATCGACGACGAAATGGTCGAAGGCAAAGCGGCGGGTCGGGGCCGTGTCGGCCGGCCTGTCGGACACCCGGCGCAGGACGGCGCGGATCCTGGCCAGCAGCTCGCGCGGACCGAAGGGCTTCGTCAGATAGTCGTCGGCACCCATCTCCAGCCCCACCACGCGGTCGATCTCGTCGCTCTTGGCGGTCAGCATCAG
>JBCCSW010000207.1:0-7583 GCA_039199465.1 Pseudomonadota bacterium | reverse complement strand
GTGGGAGATCCTGCCGAACGACCGCGTCCGCGCGATCCACGGCCGCTTGCCGGGCGAGGGTCGGGTGATCAGCTATCCCGACGGCTGGCACCTGCTGTTCCGCGATCTGCAGGCGCCGCGGGTCTGGGGGGACGTGGCCGACTGGGTCCTTGCCCTGCCGCCGCGCGCGTAGCGCATGTTCTCGGCGAAACGCTGACAGGGCCGGGCAATCGCACATCGCGGCCCGCCGGCACCCTTGCTGCCTGCGCGGCTTGTCCCTAGACCGCGATGCCGACATCACCGCGTCCGGAGCCGTTCCATGACCAGCCCGAAGAAAGTCGTCCTCGCCTATTCCGGCGGGCTCGACACCTCGATCATCCTGAAATGGCTGAAGGTCGAGAAGGGCTGCGAGGTCGTCACCTTCACCGCCGATCTGGGTCAGGGTGATGAGCTGGAGAGCGCCCGCCGCCGCGCCGAGCAGATGGGCGCGGCCCAGATCTTTGTGGAGGATCTGCGCGAGGAGTTCGTGCGCGACTTCGTGATGCCGATGTTCCGCGCCAATGCGCTCTACGAAGGGCAGTACCTGCTCGGCACCTCGATCGCGCGGCCGCTGATCGCCAAGCGACTGGTCGAGATCGCGGAGGAAACGGGTGCCGACGCGATCGCCCATGGCGCGACCGGCAAGGGCAACGATCAGGTCCGCTTCGAGCTGGCGGCAGCGGCGCTGAACCCCGACGTCACCTGCATCGCCCCGTGGCGCGAATGGGACCTGACCAGCCGCACGCGCCTTATCGAATGGGCGGAGGCGCATCAGGTCGAGGTGCCGAAGGACAAGCGCGGCGAAGCGCCTTTCTCGGTCGATGCGAACCTGCTGCACACCTCGTCCGAAGGGAAGGTGCTGGAGGACCCGGCCATAGCCGCGCCCGACTATGTCTATCAGCGCACGGTGGACCCGGAACAGGCGCCGGACACGCCCCAGGTGATCGAGATCGCCTTCGAGCGTGGCGACCCCGTCGCCATCGACGGCGTACGCCTCGGCCCCGCGGCCTTCCTGACGCGGCTGAACGAGATCGCGGGCGCCCATGGCATCGGCCGGCTGGACCTGGTCGAAGGGCGCTATGTCGGGATGAAGTCGCGCGGCATCTACGAGACGCCGGGCGGCACTGTCTGGCTGGCGGCGCGGCGCGGGATCGAGAGCCTGACACTGGACCGGGGCGCGATGCATCTGAAGGACGCGCTGATGCCCGGCTATGCCGAGCTGATCTACAACGGCTATTGGTTCAGTCCCGAGCGCGACATGCTGCAGGCCGCAATCGACCACAGTCAGGCGGAGGTGACGGGGACGGTCCGCGTCAAGCTCTACAAGGGCGCTGCCTCGGTGATCGGTCGGGACAGCCCCCGATCGCTCTATTCCGAGGCACATGTGACCTTCGAGGACGACGCCGGCGCCTATGACCAGAAAGATGCGGCGGGCTTTATCCGACTGAATGCGCTGCGTCTGCGGCTGCTGGCGGCGCGCGCCCGGCGGTGACCGCCCCGGACATGGACGGGATGTTGCAAGGGCGCATCGCGTCGACAACGTGATCACGGCCGCGTTGCCCCTGCGACAGGGCATGGTCATGGCGTTGACAGCGATCCTTGTCTAAGCAAGAGCGCCGCGCGGCAGCGGCGTTGACGGGGCCGGGGTGGCCCGATGCGAGGGGCGATGGCGAACCGCCAGGAGTGCTTTGTCTTGCTGCGCATGGGCTGGCGACCGCCGCTGGCCGAATTCGCGGCGACAATGCAGAAGCGGTTCCCCGAGCTCGGCAGGATCGCCGGGACGGATGCGCCGCCCGACAGCGGCATGCCTGGCACCCTTCTGGTCGACGGAGTCAGCATCTCGATGACCATCGTGAACGCGCCCTATCCGCAGGAGCAGCTGTTCGCGCCGGTCCGCCTCCTGAACCATATCGACCCGGAAAGCCTGTTGGCGAACCAGCTCGCCTATGTGCTGCTGGCAGTCGAGGGGCCCGATATCGATGTCTCACGCATCGGCAAGGCGGCCGAAGCGCAGGCCGATACAGCGGCAGCCTTCGCCGCGCTGTTGACGCTGACTGCCAGCGCCATCGCGGGCGAGGCGCCGGCCATCGCCTGCTTCTGGGCCGATAGCTGGCGCCTGGTGCAGCCCGAGATGATGGTGGAGGCCGGCGAGCGGGTGATGGAGGGCGATCTTCCGCACGACATCTGGGTGTCGTTTGCCGAGGTCAAAGGCCCGCGCGCCGGCGGCGGCGAGAACCGGGCGATGATGAGCTTCGGCCTTCGCAAGTTCTGCGGCCGCGAGGTCGAGGTGGCCGGCGCGCCGATGTCTCTGGCCGCGATGGAGCGCGTGGCGCTGCAGCTCTGCGACCGGATGCGCGCGGGCGATGGGCCGATCGACTATGACGGCTTCGACATGGGCGGCGGCGGACGATGCGTGCTGCGCCTTGCCGAGCGTTTCATGCGCCCGCGCCAACCCGCTGTGGTCGCCGTGCCGCCCGACAGTGCCGTCGATGCCGAAACGCTGGAGCTGAAGAACGCCAAGCGCGGCGGCATCGCGGGCCGCCTGTTCGGCAAGCGCTGAGGCGCCATGGCGGCGGTCCTGGATCACCTCGTCATTGCGGCCGCCACGCTTGAACAGGGTCTGGCATGGGCCGAGCGGACCTTCGGCCTGGGGCCTGCCGGGCGCGGGCGCCACGCGCTGATGGGCACGCATAACGCGCTGTGGCACCTCGCCCTGCCCGCGGCGCCGGATGCCTATCTTGAGGTGATCGCCATCGACCCCGCGGCCGTAGCGCCGGAGCGTCCGCGGTGGTTTGGGCTGGATGACGCCAACGTACAGTCAAGACTGGACGAGCATCCGCGGTTGGTCGCCTGGCAGGTGAGGCCCGGCATGGCGCTGGTCGACGCGATTGGCGCCGCAAGGACAGCCGGCATCGATCCTGGCGACGCCCTGGCGTTGACGCGCGATGACCTGGCCTGGCGCCTTACCGTGACCGCCGACGGCAGGGTGCCCGAAGGCGGGCGCTTTCCGATCCTGATCGAATGGGCCGAAGGCACACGACGCCCGCCCGAGCGTCTGGCCCCCGGCGGGCTGGCGCTAGAGGCGCTGACCCTGTCCGCCGGGACACCTGCGCTTGGTCGGGCACTGCAGGCGATTGAGGCAGCGCAGCTCGTCACGTCGACGGCCGACGGGCCGGCGCTGACAGCGCGGCTGTCGACGCCCGCAGGCCCAGTGACGATCGCGAGCTGACCGACGGCGGCAGGCCGACCCGTGCGAGGGTGACGCCCTCCCGCCCCTCAGCGCAGCCAGACCTCAGAGCAGCCAGACCTCAGAGCAGCCAGACCTCAGAGCAGCCCGATCAGGTGCAACACGACGCCGGCCAATGCACCCGCTCCGACCAGCGTCAGCACGCCGATGCCGCGCGCGAAGACGGCCCACATCGCGATCGCGAACAGCACCAGCTTCGCCCATTCCGCCGACGCGATCCCGGTCGGGAAGAACGCCGCGGCGCCCAGATAGACCGCGAGGTTGGCGATCACGCCCACCACCGCCGCCGAGATCCCGGCCAGCGCTTTGCGCACTGGCGCAAGGCCGTGCAGCCGCTCGACCACCGGCGCGAAGGCAAGGATCAGCATGAAGCTCGGCGCAAAGGTGTAGAAGGTCGCCAGACTGCCCGTCGCGATCCCTAGGGCCGCGCCGCCGCCCTCGGCGCTCCAGCCCGCGAAGAAGCCTGCATAGGTGGTGACCAGGATCAGCGGACCCGGCGTCGCCTCGGCGATGGCCAGCCCGTTCAGCATTTCCGCGGCCGACAGCCAGCCATAGCTGTCGACCGCCTGATCGGCCACGTAAGGAAGCAGGGCGTAGGCACCGCCGAAGCTGACGAAGGCGGCCGTCGTGAACAGGGTTGCGATATCGTCCATCGGATCGGTGCCGGACAGTGCCCGCGCTGCGATGAAAACCATCGCGACCAGCGCGATGGTGACGCCGGTGACCGTCAGGCCGCGGCCGAGCACGGAAGCGTCGGGGTTGGCGGCACCCTCGCTGTCGGCCTTCCCCTCACCGGTGAGCGGCAGAACAAGACCCGCGACCGCCGCCAGTGCCACGATCAGCGGGAAGGGCAGGCCGGCAATCGCGAGGCCCGCAAAGGCGGCCACGGCCAAGCCGTAGGCGATCGGCCCGCCCAAGGCGCGGCCGGCCAGTTTCTTCATCGCCTGAAGGACCACGGCGATCACGACGGGCTGCACCCCGGCGAAGATCGCGGCGATCAGCGGCAGGTCCCCGCCGGCTGCTGCCAGCCAGGCGAGGCCCAACATCAGGACGGCACCCGGCAGGATGAACAACAGGCCCGCCGCCAGCCCGCCGGCGATGCCGTGCAGCCTCCAGCCGAGCCAGGTGGCGAGCTGCTGCGCCTCGGGCCCCGGCAGCATCATCGAGAACGACAGCCCGCGGTCAAAGGCGTTGCCGTCGACCCAGCGCCGCCGCTCGACGATCTCGGTCTGCATCAGCGCGATCTGCCCGGCCGGGCCGCCGAACGACATCAGGCCGATCCGTGCATAGAGCGAGACGGCCTCGACGAGCCCCGGCCCGGGCACCTCGAGTGAAGCGGCGGCAGGCGCGGCCCCGGCCGGGCTATCGGTCGAGGAATTGGGATTGGTCATGTCGCCGGTCGCGTTGTCGGCATTGTCGGTGCTCATCTCGAGCCCTCGGCGCTCACGCATCGTTGATGAGGAGCGGGGACAGCGGCGCGCCCGCTGCAACCAGGGCCTCGAACCCACCGGTGACGAGACGCGCATCGCGGCCGTGGACCAAGAGCAGCGCGCAGGCGAAATGGCTCACCTCATGGCCATGCACGCAGAACACGGCGACCGGCGCGTCGGCTGCCGTCAGCGGGTGTCGGTGGTCGAGGCTTTGGGGGTCGATCCAGGTCGCCTCGGCGATCCTCCGCCCGTCGCGTTGCCGCGCTTCCGGCTTGCGGACATCGATCAGTGCCCGCCGCCCCAGGCGCAGGGCATCAACGGCGTCATCGGCAGTGATAGTTGGCAGGGTCCAGGTCTCATGCACGGCTCATCCCTCCGCAAGCAGCGGTTCAAGGGCGACGCTTGGGCCGTGCGGCCTTGATGCGGGGGCGCGCCAAGCCCCGCGACCGAGCAGATAGGATCATGGGGCTGTGCGTCGAGCGTGACTTCCGGCCCAAGTGCGAGCCGCATCCTCACCGGCACTGTCAGCGCATTGTGTCTTCTCGGACGACTCTCTCTCGGCGGGCGCCCCGTCATGCGAGGTTGTTGTAGAGGATCGTCTCGATCGCGTAGAGGCCGAAGATGATCACCAACGGCGTCAGGTCGATGCCGCCCGTGTCCGGCAGCAGGCGTCGGATCGGGCGATAGATCGGCTCGGTCAACTGACCAAGCGCCATGTAGATCTGCCGCACGAAGGGCTGATTGATGTTGATCACGTTGAACGCCACCAGCCAGCTGAGCACCGCCTGCGCGATGATGATGAACAGCACGATGTCGACGAACAGGCTGAAAATCGTGAGAAACGAGGTCATTGGCGGCACTCTCGGGCAGACCGGTTGTGGTTGGCGCGGCCGCAGCCGCCGTGGCTGACCTATGCCGGATAGAGGCGTCGGGCAATCCGGACCGTCCCGAGTTGACAGCCGGAAAGGCCGGGTATACCCGCGAGCGCACGGGGCCGTAGCTCAGTTGGGAGAGCGCTGCAATCGCACTGCAGAGGTCGTCGGTTCGACTCCGATCGGCTCCACCAACACTTACGCACGATGATCGCGGGTCGAATTGGCGGCGTGCCTTGTGTCGTCGGCCTGTTTGATCGGGCAGCGCACAGTCGGTTGGCGTGCCGGCGTGCCGGCAGCACTCGTGAGTGTGGCTTGCGGGAGCTTGACCATGGCGTCGGGAGAGACGACGTGCTGCGTTGCTTCGTGATGAGCAGTCACCGGTACCTCAGTATGTCCGAGAGTCGCAGCGCGATCCGTCTCCTCGCCTTGACCGCGATCGTCGTGGCGGGCTTTGCACTGTGGCAGGCGCTGCCGGCCATCCAAGCCCATCTGGCGGGCGGCGTGCCGCGAACGATCTCCGCGCGCGGCGCCCTCGCGCCGGCCGAGGAGAGCCGCATTGCGCTGTTCGAACAGGCGCGCGACAGCGTCGTCTCGATCTCGACCAGCGACCGTCGGATCAACCCCTTCACCCGCCGGGTGACCGAGCGCCAGCGCGGCCAGGGCTCGGGCTTCGTCTGGGATGCGGCGGGCCACATCGTCACCAACGACCATGTCATCGCAGGCGCCAGCCGCGCTGTCGTCGGCCTGTCCGACGGGCGCATGCTGAACGCGCGGCTCGTCGGGCGCGATCCGGCGAACGATCTTGCCGTGCTGCGGGTCGAGACCGGCGAGGTCCGCCCGCCGCCGATCCCCCTCGGCACCAGCGAGGATCTTGCCGTCGGCCAGTCGGTGCTGGCGATCGGCAATCCCTTCGGCCTGGACTGGACGTTGACCACGGGCATCGTGTCGGCGCTGGACCGCGACCTGCCGACCGAGGGTGGCCGGGTGATCCGTGGCGTGATCCAGACCGATGCGGCGATCAATCCTGGCAACTCGGGTGGGCCGCTCTTGGACAGTGCCGGGCGGCTGATCGGGGTGAACACGGCGATCTATAGCCCGTCGGGCTCGAATGCCGGGATCGGTTTCGCGGTGCCGGTCGACACCGTCAACCGCATCGTGCCGAGGCTGATCGCCGAGGGCCGCTACGCCCCGCCAACCCTCGGCATCGGGGTCGACCGGCGGGCCCAACGGCTGGCGCGGATGCTGCGCGTCGACGGCGTCATGGTGATGGAGGTGGAGGCGGGCTCTCCGGCCGACGCCGCTGGCGTGCGCGCGGCGCAGATCATGCGCGACGGCCGCCTTGTCCCGGGCGACATGGTCGTGGAGATCGACGGGCAGCGCGTGCGCAGCGTCGGCGAGTTCGACGCCGCGCTCTCGGGCAGGGCGCCGGGCGAGGAAGTCGAGATCGTCATCGTCCGCGACCGCGAGCCGGTCAGCCTGACCCTGTCGCTGATCGAGGGCTAGCCGGACGGAGCCGACCCCGCGGGCCGCCGGCGCAGCACGGTCAGGACCCGGCCGATGCCGCTGTGTCTTGGCCCGTCATGCAGGTCCCGCGTCGCGATGTCGGTCGCATGGGGCTCCAGATCCGAAAGCGTCTCCTCGATCTCACGCGCGCGCCAGCGATGGGTGTCGCGCTTGGGGCCGAGGCTCGCCTCGGCCGGTGCCACGCCGTCGCGGGCGGCGAAGCCCTCGACCAGCAGCCATCCACCCGGCGCGAGCGCCCGCGAGGCGGCGAGCAGGGCGGCCCGGCGCAGCGCCCAGGGCCCCTGCAGGAACTGCAGCGTGACGAGCTGCGCCGACGCCTCGGTCGGCTGCCAGGTGGCGAGGTCGGCGATCACGCGCTCAACGAAAGCGCCCGCACGCCTGTCCCGCTCCCGACCGAGGGCCGCGGCGGCGGGCGAGATATCGACCGACGTGACCCTGAAGTCCCGACCGGCGAGCCAGCTGCCGTTCCGGCCGTCGCCGTCGGCGAGG
>JBCCSW010000206.1:0-7608 GCA_039199465.1 Pseudomonadota bacterium | reverse complement strand
GGCGCAAGAACAATGCCGGCTTCTACGCCTATGACGAGCGCGGCAAGCGCCAGGGTCTGTGGGAGGGGCTGGCCGAGCTCTATCCCGCGTCGGACCGGCAGCCCGCGGTTGAAGAGGTGCAGCACCGTCTGATGATGGCGCAGGCGCTGGAGGCGGTGCGGGCGTTGGAGGAAGGCGTGCTGGTCGATATCCGCGAGGGCGATGTCGGTGCGATCCTGGGCTGGGGCTTCGCGCCCTGGTCGGGCGGCCCGCTTTCCTGGTTCGACATGATGGGCACGGGCAAGGCGGCCGAGATCTGCAGCGGCCTGGCCGAGCGTCACGGCCATCGCTTCCAGCCGCCCAAGCTGCTGGCGGAGATGGCGGAGAAGGGCGAGCGTTTCTACGCCCGTTTCGCCCCGAAGGCCGCTGCAGCCTAGCGCAGGCGCCGCTCACAGCGCGGCCGGGGGAGACCGCAGCCGTCCGAGAAACAGCGGCCGACTGCTCCGTTCAATGTGAGACAGTTGGATCACCACTCGGTCGCGGCGCACGCGGGAGCAGGCATGGCACGGTCAGTGCACAGCGGCGGGCAGGAAATGCGCCTCGCGACCTACGGGACGCTGGCACCGGGACGCGTGAACCATCACCAGATGGCGGGCATGGCAGGCATTTGGACGACTGGCACGGTGCACGGATATCTTGTCGAGGCCGGCTGGGGCGCGAAGGACGGGTTTCCCGGCATCCGCCTGGACGCGGACGGCCCGGAGGTTGACGTCCACCTCTTCACCTCGCCCGACCTGGCGGACCACTGGGCCCGTCTCGACGCGTTCGAGGGCCCGGGCTATCGACGCGTCGCCGTGACGGTCGAGACAGAGGCGGGCGGCGTTTCGGCCTTCATCTACGAAGTGAACGGCTGAGCCGGCACCCGGCCGCGAGCGGCGCAGTCGGGCATCGCGCCCTGGCCGGCACGCCAGGTCGCGCCGGCACCCCAATCGGCGGTAAGGACGACCCTGGGCGAGCACCGCGGGCGGGCCGGCGGCGGGCCAGCGCCGCCTTCTCCCCCCGCAGTGGCCGATCGCAGCGTTCAGCCGCGATGCCGCATTGGCGGCCTTGAGTCGTTCAGATCGACATGACGATGCGGCCGTCGATAGTGTTGGCGCGCATCGCGTCGAAGATCGCGTTGATGTTGTCCAGGCTGTCCATGCTGTAGTGGCTCCTGACCCGACCCTCAGCCGCGAAGGACAGGCTCTCGGCCAGATCGGCACGGGTGCCGACGATCGAGCCACGCACGGTCTTGCGGTTCAGCACCACATCGAAGATCGGCAGCGGAAAGTCGCCCGGCGGCAGTCCCACCAGCGACATGGTCCCGCCCGGTGCCAGCATGCCGACGGCCTGCGCGAAGGCGGTGTTCGAGACGGCGGTGACCAGCACGCCGTCGGCACCGCCCAGCGCCGTAACCTCGGCCACTGGATCGGTCTCGAGCGCATTGATCGTGACCTCGGCCCCCATCTCGCTGGCGAGCTTCAGCTTGTCCTCGGCGATATCGACCGCAATGACGCGCAGCCCCATGGCGCGCGCATACTGCACGGCAAGATGGCCGAGCCCGCCGATGCCCGAGATCACCATGGTCTGCCCGGGGCGCGTATCGGTCTCCTTCAACCCCTTGTAGACCGTTACGCCGGCGCAGAGGATCGGGGCGGCCGAGGCGAAGTCCAGACCGTCGGGCAGGTGGCCGACATAGCGCGGGTCGGCGAGGACATATTCGGCGAAGCCGCCATTGACGGTGTAGCCGGTGTATTGCGGCTCGGCCCGGCACAGCGTCTCCCACCCCGTCACGCAGCTCTGGCACGAGCCGCAGGCATGGTGCAGCCAGGGCACGCCGACCCGGTCGCCCTCGCGCACCTCGGTGACGCCGCGCCCGACCTCGGCGACGACGCCGACGCCCTCGTGTCCGGGGATGAAGGGCGGCGCGGGCTTGATCGGCCAGTCGCCCTCGGCCGCATGCAGATCGGTATGGCAGACGCCGGAGGCCTCGATCTTCACCACGATCTGGCCATGACCGGCGGTAGGACGGGCGACCTCCTTGATCGACAGCGGCGCGCCCAGGCGCTCAACGACCGCGGCTTTCATCGTCCCGGCTGTGTTCGTCTCGTTCATCGAAACCTCCAAGCGCTGACTGCGAGGCGAGGATTTCGCGAACGCTCGGCCGGCCGCTTTGATCGAGGTCTATCGCGGCCGGGCCGGACGCAGTGTTGTGATCCGTGACGTAGCGGCAGGGCGGTGGCTCAGGCCGCCCGCCCGGCGCGGTTGACCAGCAGGATGCCGGCCGCGACCAGCACCACGCCCAGGCCATCGGTCCAGCCCACCGTCTCGCCCAGCAGGACCCAGGCGAAGGCGACCCCGAAGGCCGGGTTCAGGAAATGGAACGAAGACGCGCCGGCCGCCGAGACGCGCTTGACCAGGGTGAACCAAAGCAGCGTGGCCCCGATGCCTGGTACCAGCACCTGAAACAGGAAGGCCGTCACCAGTAACGATGCGTTGTCGGGCGTCAGCGCCCAGGCCGTCACGTCCTCCAGCGCCAGCGCCAGAAGCGCGCAGCCGAGCGTGCCGACCGCCATCTGGCAGGCCACGACCATCAACAGCCCGGTGCCGAAATCGCCCTTCTTGATCGTCAACGTCGCAAGCGCGAGGCCCAGCGTGCCGGTGATCGCGATGCCGACGCCCAGCGGATCGATCCCGCCCGCCAGGCGCGTGCCCATGATCCAGAGCACCCCGCCGAAGCCGAGGATCAGACCCGTCGCACGCACGCCGCCGATCCGCTCGCCGATCATCAGCGGCGCCAGGGCGGCCACGACCAGCGGCATCGCCGAGGCCAGGATCGAGGCGAGACCGGCGGGGATCAGAGTCATCGCGTTAAAGAAGAAGCCGAGATAGAGCGTGTTCTGGCACGTCCCAAGAATCAGGATCGCCCGCCATGCCTCGCGCCCACGCGGCAGCCGCTGGCCGAGCGCGCATGCCAGTGCCCCCGCGAGCACCGCCGATAGCGCGAAGCGCAGCGCCGAGACGGTGAAGGGCGGCACCTCGGTCACCAGGATCTTCCCGACCGAGAAGGCCGACGACCAGATCACCGCGAAGCCGACGCCCATCACCAGCGTCAGCCACAGCGCGGGATGGCCGGGCGCCGTGGTGGCCGCGCCCGCGGGTTGGCGGGTTGCGCCGGTCATCGGTTGCACAGCGGGGAGGACGCGGCGGGGCAGGTCATGCTTCCTTGTGCCCGCTCGCCAAGGCGGAAGCGAGAGTGTCGGACGCGCGGCCGGCCACTTGGCCGCAACAGGCTCTCTGGCAGCCGCTCCAACGGGCAATGCGACGAGCGCGGAGACGGGGGGACAGGTCGATGACAGTCATGGTGATCGCGGAGGACGCACACGGGCTAGCCGACCATCTTGGGCCCTTGCTGCCGGGGGAGCACCTGGTCGCAGCGTCAAGCGCCGACGCAGTGGAGCGTGCCCTGCAGAACCATGCGCCCGAAGCGGTCTTCGCGATCCGCACCGATGTCGTGGGCAATGACGCCTATCGACAGGTGCTTGCGGCGCCATCAGTCCGCTACTGGCATGTCGGGGGCTCGGGCTATGAATGGCTGGGGCGCTGGGATGGCGATCGGCTGGCCGTGACGAACGGCGTCGGCGTCCTGGCGCCGTTCCTGGCCGACACCGTGATCGGCGCGGTCGTGATGCTGAACAACGGGCTGCTGCGCTATCGCGACGATCAGGCGGCACGGGTCTGGCAGCCGGGCGCCTTTCCGCCGCTGGCCGGCCAGCGCCTCGCCATCGTCGGCGCCGGCGCGATCGGGCAGGCGGTCGCGATGCGGGCCCGGGCAATGGGCATCCGTGTCACGGGCCTTACGCGCGACGGTAGGGCGCTCGAGGGCTTCGACGCCGTCGCGCCGCTCTCTCAGCTTAGCGAGGTGCTGGGCCAGGCCGACATCGTGTCCTGCCATCTGCGCCTGACGGCCGAGACGCGGGGGATCTTCGATGCAGCCGCCTTCGCCGCCATGCAGCCCGGCGCGCTGTTCCTGAACAGTGCCCGCGGGGGCTGCGTGGACGAGGTCGCGCTGCTGGCGGCGCTGTCGTCGGGCCATCTGCGCGGTGCCTGGCTCGACGTGTTCGAGGTCGAGCCGCTGCCCGTGACTAGCCCGCTCTGGTCTGCGCCAAACCTGCTGATTACGCCGCATGCCAGCGACATGATCCAGGGCTGGGACCGTCGCTTTGCCGACCTGTTCGCCCTGAACCTCGGCCGGTGGCGGCGGGGCGAGCCGCTGATCAATCCCGTCGCGCCGCCCAAGTGAGCGCCTTGAGTGAGGCGGGCGCCGGCGGCGGCTAGTCCGTCAGCGTCGGCAGCGTGGTGCGCCGGGTGACGACCGAGCGGTCGCGACGTTGGATGCCGGCCCGGGCGCGCAGGCGTACCTCGTTCTCGGCCTGGATCTCCTGGACGGTGGAGCTGGTGCGGGCGATGGGGCGGGCTGCGGCGCGGGCGCGTCCCTTTTCGGCGCGGGCCCGGCGGGTTGCTGCGGCGGCATCGCGCGCGCGCCGGCGCAGGAGCTCATCGGGCGTCGTGTCGGTGCTCTGCAACCGGTTCAGATCGGCCGGCGTGATCGGCTCGGGCAGGATCACCCGGGCCGAGGGAATGTCGGCCCCCCGCGCTTGACCGCGCGCGGCACCGGCGGCTCCCGCTGTCGCGCTACCAGCTCGAACTGTCGTGCCGCCGCCGCCACCGCTCGCGACGCCAATCGTTTGGCTGCTGCTCGTCCGCGTACCGGTCGACAGCGTCCCGGCTGCGATCCGTGACGCGTCGGTCGGTGTCAACGTGGTCTTCGCGGATGCAAAAGCGGGATCGATCCGCTCCAGCGGCTCGCCCGTGACGAGCGTTGTGGGCGTGCCGCCGCCACCGCCGCCACCGCGATAGACCGCATCGACGCTGCGCGTTGGCGGCTCTGGCGCGGCGCAGCCCGCCAGCGCGATCAGCGCGGCGATCCTGCAGGCGTTGCGAATGATCGGGCGTCCGGGTCGTCGTTGGCTGGCAGGCATGCCGGCTCCTCCGATTGTCCGTCAGCGACCAACGTGTTCGCTTTCAGGCGCGACGCAAGGGGGGCGCCCCGTCAAGCATCGCGATCGTGAAGGCCCGACGCGGCCTGTCGGAACGCCAATCGGACACCGGGCCCGAGGGCCCTTGCCAGGCTTGGGAGGCCCAGCATGACCGTATCGCCCACCGATCTGCACGGCGCGCTCGACCCGGTTCAACGCCCCATCGAGACCGCCCGGGGGCTGCCGAACCCGTTCTACACCGACGAGGGCGTCGCCGCAGCCGAACGCGAGGCCGTGTTCTTCGCAAACTGGTCGGCCGTGGGCTTCGCCCATCAGGCAGCCAATCCCGGCGATGTCTTCCCGCTGGAGTTCCTGGGCCAGCCGCTGCTGCTGGCGCGGGACCGCCAGGGCGTGCTGCGGGTGTTCCTGAATGTCTGCCGCCATCGCGGCATGGTGCTGGTCGATGAGCCCGGCAACCGCCCGCGCGCGCTGCGCTGCCCCTACCACGCCTGGTGCTATGAGCTGGACGGGCGGCTGCGCACCACGCCGCATGTCGGCGGTCCGGGGCAGAACCGCCATGACTGCATCGACCGCACGGCACTTGGCCTGATCGAGGTCCGCTCGGCAATCTGGCTGGGCGTGGTCTATGTCAATATCGACGGCAAGGCGCCGCCCTTCGAGGAGTATGCCGGCGAGGCGATCGCGCGCTGGCATGAGATGGCGGTGGACCTTGTCCATCCCGGCGCCGAGAGCGCGTTCACGCTGGATGTGCGCACCAACTGGAAGCTGGCAGTCGAGAACTATTGCGAGAGCTATCACCTGCCCTGGGTGCATCCGGGCCTGAACAGCTATTCCCGGCTAGAGGACCACTACAACATCGAGGGGCGGTGTTTCTCGGGCCAGGGCACGCGCGCCTATCGTCCGCAGATCGGGCCGGACGGCGCCCGTTTTCCCGAGATCGCCGGCCTGTCGACGATGTGGGAGGAGGGCGCGGAGTACATCGCGCTTTATCCCAACGTGCTGCTTGGTGTGCATCGCGACCACGCCTTCGCCATCGTGCTGGAGCCGAAGGGGGTCGACCGGACGGCCGAGCATGTCGCTATCCTCTACCCCGCCGCCGAGGTGTGCGAGGACGGCTGGAGCGGCATGCGCAGCACCAACGCGGCGATGTGGCGCGAGGTGTTCGAAGAGGACATCTTCGTCGTCGAAGGGATGCAGCGGGGCCGCCATGCCTCGGGCTTCGACGGCGGGCGTTTCTCGCCGGTGATGGACGGGCCGACGCATGCCTTCCACCGCTGGATCGCGGAGGCGATGGCGCGCGGCGCGCCGGCATGAGCGCCGGGCAGGCCGCCGAGGATCTGCACGCGGCCGCTGCGGCGCTGGAGATGGCGCTGCTTGACGCCCATGCCGCGGGCGATACTGCGGTGCTGGCCGCACTCTATGCCGAGGCGGCCGTGGCGGCCGCTGCCGCAGGCGACGGCGATCGGGCGGCCTTCTTCCGCACGCATGCCTATGTCTTCGCGCTTGAGGCTGGTCATCCCCTGGCCGAGGGGCTGCATGCCGCGCTCTGCCGGGACGGTCGCGACGAATAGGGCCAAGGGCCGCGGCGGGGTTCAGTCAAAAGGAAAAGGGACGGCCGGTCCCAAGTCCCGGCCGTCCCGCTCCCCCTCGCAATCGCGTCTTCGGTGTCTGTTAGTATCGCGCCTTCGCCAGACGGTTCGCCCGCACCTGAGCTATGGGCATCCGCCCAGATCGTCGAACCGGTCTTTGGCGCCAACCCTAGGGCCGAAGCGGTCGTTCAGGCGGCCTGCCGGGCGAGTTGGCGGGCCTCGAAAGCGCGCAGGCGGCGCGCCAGATCGTCGCCCGCGCCCTCCTCGCCATAAAGCTCCTCGGCGATAACGCCGATCGGCACGATCTCATTCCGCCGCGCGACTTCGGCCGCCTCCTGCAGCGAACGCTCAACCTCACGCTGGGCGGCGAAGCCCGCGGCCGCGGACAGCGCGCACCACATCAGGGCGAAGTGCAGCGCCCAGACCGTGCCGAGCGTCGCGCCGAAACCGGTGCTGCCCTCGGCCCCAACCGGCGCGCTGATAACCCACATGACGCCCGCCGCGACCGGATAGAACAGCGCGGTCGAGATCAACATGCAGACCATCATCAGCAGCCGCGATACCGAGCCGCCCTGATTGGACCCGTCGGCGAAGGCCGCGTGCAGGCCCATGTAGCGCGCGCCCAGCACAACCGGCGAGACGCAGGCAAACAGCAACGCCAGCGGCACGCCGAGATAGTCGTTCAGCAGACCGCGGCCGAAATCCTCGACCGGCGTCGCAAACAGGTCGGGCATGGACGGGACGCTCGGCAGGTGCCAGGGCCAGGCAAACTCGTGCACCGTCATGATCAGAAAGCCGCCGGCGAACACCACGAGCCCGGCAAGCGGCAGCAGCAGCGCGCTCGCGGTCCACTCAGCAAAGTTGCGCGCTAGCCCGGCCATGCCGAGCGGCGCTCGGACGATACCGCTCAGCCGCATGGCGCTGCGTTGCGCGAAGAACAG
>JBCCSW010000205.1:0-7638 GCA_039199465.1 Pseudomonadota bacterium | reverse complement strand
GGGGAGCTTTCCCCGCGGGCAACGTCGATCCCGCGTCTCACGGCGCTTTCGACGGCGGCGCGGCACGCTCATGCGACGAACGAAAGGGCCCGTCACGAACCCAAATCGAGCCGCGAGCACAGGGCAGGTGCCGGCGCTTCGGCAAGGGCCGACATGGCGTCGAGCGCGCTGCCGAAACCAGAGGGGCCAAAGACCTTCCCGTCCAAGCGCCCCTGGATGCTCTCGCCCTGAGCCATCGAGCAATCACCCCTTCAGCGTGCTCCGTCCAAGCACTGTCGTGCGTGTTCGAGATCGGCTCATGGTCGGAAGTGGCGCGCTAGCGCTTTCGGGACCGGCCGCGACGGTCGCCTGGCCGGCGGAGCACGGCAGCGTGGCGATGGGCGAGGGGAGCAATCTTCGGGGCCGCACCGGAAGGCCTTTGGCTGACCGTTCGGCTCTTAGGCCGGGACACGGTGGATCGCCCTGTCCGGCGTATAGACGGCGCGCAACCGTGTAACCACCTCGGACAGGGATCGATCGGTCGAGACGAGCTACTCCATGCTTGTCGCCCTGAGCGCCCTCTCACCGCCAGGGACGCAGCAAGGCATCCCTGGGTTTCGACCAAATCTCCAATCAAATCAGCGTTCTCACGCCGCTAGCTGGCTGGCTCTCCAGAATTCGATTTTGCGCGCCGGGTAGCGCCGCAGATCGACGGCGTTCGAGGCGGCCGCCCGGACAGCCCGATGCTCTGCAGTTGCCTCAGATCGCGTGCGGCGCCTAAGCAGGCGGGGATCGCCCCTTGGTGCGAGGCTTGGGTAGGGCTGCGTCTTTCGACGCCTCCAGCTCGCCGGACCTAGGCCGCGTTGGGAGACAATCGTGCGCCACCGGCTTGCCACGCTGCACCCGGTCCTGCTCATCGCCGTGATGGTCGCGGCGGTCGCAGCCTCGGTCGTCACGCTCGGTTGGTGGCTCGGGCTCGTGCCGCCGAAGACGGTCACGATGGCGAGCGGACGGGCCGGCGGCGGGTACTTCGCCGTCGCCGAACGCTATCGTCGTATCCTTGCCCGTGACGGCATCACGCTCGAGATCCTGGAGACCGCGGGGTCGGTCGAGAATGGCCGGCTCCTCGCCGAGGGCTTGGCGGATGTCGCGCTGATGCAGGGCGGTGTCGCACTGCCCGACGGCGCGCGGGCCGAAGCGCTGGCCGGCGTGTTCCTGGAGCCGTTTCTGATCTTTCACCGCCGCACGCTGCAGGAGGCGCATGACCCCACCACGTGGAGCGCGCTGCGCGTGGCGCTTGGAGAGGAGAACAGCGGTACCCGCGCCGCGCTGACCGCGACCGCAGCGGCGCTTGGTCTTGAGGTGAGGCCGAAGGAGACCGTGCCGATCGGCGGCCAGGCCGCTGCCGAGGCACTGCTTGCCGGCGAGGTGGACGTCGCGGTCTTCGTCACCTCGATCGACGCGCCGTTCATGAGCGCGTTGCTTGCCTCCGACGCCGTCACGCTCGCCGCCCTGCGCGATGTCGAGGCCGTGACCCGGCGCTTGCCCTATCTGCTGCTCGGCGACATCCCGCCCGCCGCCATCGATTACGTGCGCCGCATCCCCGCGGAGCACGTCGAATTGACCGCCGTGCTCGCGTCGCTGGTCATTCGTGAGGGTCTGCACCCGGCCATCGTCGACCGACTGACCCGGGCGGTGATCCGGGTCCATGCCGGCGACATGGCGCTGATCAGCCGTGACCTGCGCTTCCCGCTTACCGAGGGTTTGACGCTGCCGGTCAACGGCCAGGCCGAGGCGATGATCCGCGACGGGCCGCCGCCGCTGGATGGCGTCCTGCCCTGGTGGATTGGGGCGCAGCTGAACCGCGTGATCCTGCTGCTGGTGCCGGTGATCGTTCTGGCGCTGCCACTCCTGCGCGCGCTGCCGGGGCTTTACGCCTGGCGCATGCGCGCGCGGGTCTATCGCCACTATGACGAGCTGATCGCCATCGACAACGAGGCGTCCCAGACGTTGGCGCCCGCCCGGCGCCACGTGCTCTGGGCGCGGCTTGCCGAGATCGACGCCGAGACGCATGCCCTGCGCCTGCCGCTCAGCTATCGCGAACGCGCCTATGCGCTTCGGATGCATATCGACCTGGTGCGTCGGAAGCTGGCGGGCCAGGACGCCGCGGAGGCGGCGTCTGAGACCATCGACAGGGCCTAGACGACGGCGCCGCCGTCCGACGGTCACCGGCACGCTGCAGCGGTGCCAGATCGTCAGTTCGGCCGGTCTTCAGCCATGTCGGGCAGGCGCGCCATGCGCTTGTCGATCTCGATTGTGAGCCATTGCGTGAAGGCAAGCGCGGCGTCCGATGTCGGCGCGCGCGTCGCCAGAAAGAAGCCGTCATCGCTCGGCGCCACGACGCTGCCGACGGTGACCAGCGTACCGTCGTCCAGGCAGGGCGCGGCGAGCAGCGCGCTGGTGACCGCCACGCCAGCGCCCTGCCGCGCGAGATCGACCGCCAGGCCATGCGAGTCCACGAAGAGCGAGGGTGCCAGCTCTCTCTCGGTGCCTGAATGGGCCGACCATTTGCGCCAGTCATCGGCAGTGCCGACCGCCTCGATCAGACGGTGGTTGTCGAGGCAGGCGGCGTCCGCGGCAATCTCGGGCGTGGCGACGGCGACCAGCCCATCGGGCAGCAGCCGCTCGGCACCGTCACCGACCACCGCGGCGGGGCCGAACCGGATTTCGACATCGGCCACGGCGTTGTGGAAGTCGTCAGGCCAGACCGTGCTGACCATGCGCAGGCGCAGGCCGGGATGGCGATCCAGAAAGCGCGGCAGTGCCGGTGCCAGATACCACTGCGCGAAGCTGACCGAGCATGCGACCGTCAGGAGACCCGGACCGCTCTCCTCGCGGAGGCCCGAGGTAGCGTGCGCCAGCAAACCAAGCGCGGCGCTGACATCGGGCAGAAGACGCCGGCCATGGTCGGTCAACGCGAGGCCACGGGGCTTGCGCTCGAACAGTGGCACGCCCAGCCGATGCTCCAGGCCCCGGATATGCTGGCTGACCGCCGATTGGGTGAGCGCCAGCTCGTCCGCCGCTGCGGTGACGTTGAGACGCCGCGCCGCGCATTCGAAGCTGCGCAGCCATGCGAGCGGCGGAAGCGAGCGGGGCATGCCTAGGGCGCGATCATCATGGCGGCTAATGACGGCGGCCCCGAAAAACTAATTTGTCAACGCGACCATCCCGAACCGAAACTCTCTCAACACCATGGAGGGCATCGGCATGTCGCCGGAGGTCGGAAAGGTCATGGGCTTTGAGGAGCGGACCCCGGTCGACGGTCTTCGGCCGGCTCCGATGCCGCGGTCCACCATCACCTTAGGCCCTTGCCGATCCGAGCGTCTGCGCCACGGTGGCCCCCGCGTTGCGCAGGCCGCGCGCTCTCGCTTGTGCCGTCAGCGGGCGGGGCAGGCCGCCGGCACCCGGCGAGCGCAACCGCTGTCACTGCCAGCGGGATACAAGCGATGACGTGGGAAGGCCGACCGCGGTCCGAGATCGGGGGGCTGGCGTGCCTCGTCGCCGGCTTGTCGACTGGCAGCGCTGTGGTCCTGCTGCACGGCGTGGGCTTGCGGGCGGAGGCCTGGGGCGCGCAGCTCGACGCTTTCCCGCGCTGTTGCATCGTCGCGCCGGACCTGCCGGGCCATGGGCAAAGCGCCGTACTTCAAGGGCCGTCGAGGCTTGGCGCCTATACCGACCGGATTGCGCGCCTGATCGAGGTGCTCGACGCGCCGGTGGTTCTGCTTGGCCATTCGATGGGTGCGATGATCGCCCTCGACCTTGCCGCGCGCCGTCCCGAGTTGTGCCGTGGCGTGGCTGCGCTGAACGCGATCTTCCGCCGCCCACCACAGGCGGCAGCCGCGATCCGCGCCCGCTCGCGTGCCCTGGCCGGTGCGCTGTCTGAGGGTGGCGCCGTGGACCCTTCGGCGACGCTCGCGCGATGGTTCGGCACGGATCTCGAAAGCGCCCCTGCCAGGGCCTGCGGGGCGTGGCTGAGAAGTGCGCCGCGCGCCGGCTACAGCGCCGCCTATGCGGTCTTTGCCGAGGAGGACGGGCCGAGCGACCGGGCGTTGGCGACGCTGTCCTGCCCGGCGCTCTTCCTCACCGGGGCGCAGGACCCGAACTCCACCCCCGCGATGTCCAAGGCCATGGCCGCCCTCGTGCCGGATGGTGAGGCCGTCGTGGTGACCGGCGCGGCACATATGATGCCGATGACCCACCCCACCGCAGTCAATGCGACGCTCGCTGCCTTTCTCGACCGCTGCGAAGCCGGACGCGCCGCGCATCGCGTAGCCCAAGGGAGCTCGGACTGATGCAGTTCTCGCTTTTCGCGCATATGGAGCGCCTCTCGCCGGATCAGGCGCACACAACGCTCCACGAGGAATTCACCGCGCTCTGCACCATGGCCGATGAGGGCGGCATGCGGGCGATCTGGACCGGTGAGCACCACGGAATGGAGTTCACCATCGCGCCCAACCCGTTCTTGACGATCGTCGACCTGGCAGCGCGCACGAAGCGCGTTAGGCTCGGCACGGGTACGGTGGTGGCGCCGTTTTGGCATCCGATCAAGCTGGCGGGCGAAGCCGCGGCGACCGACCTGATGACCGGCGGTCGGCTGGAGCTCGGCATCGCGCGCGGGGCCTATTCCTATGAGTACGAGCGTCTGATGCCCGGCATGGACGCTTGGGAGGCGGGGCAACGTCTGCGCGAGACCGCGCCCGCCCTGCGCAAGCTCTGGCAGGGCGACTATGCCCATGACGGACAGTTCTACCGCTTCCCGGCCACCACCGCGGCGCCGCGTCCGGTGCAGCCGGACGGGCCGCCGATCTGGGTTGCAGCCCGCGATCCGAACAGCTTCGACTTCGCCGTCACGAACGGCTTCAACGTGCAGGTGACGCCCCTCTGGCAGGGCATGGCCGAGATCGAGAGCCTGAAGCGACGCTTCGATGCGGCCTGCGCGGATGCGGCAGGCGCGACGCCGAAGATCCTGCTGCTGCACCATACCTATGTGGCGGCCGACGATGCCGATACGGCACGGGCGGCAGAGGAACTCAGCCGGTTCTACTGCTATTTCGGCGCCTGGTTTCAGAACAAGCGCCAGGTCCGGCAGGGTCATATCGCGGCGCTCAGCCGGGCCGAGATCTGCAGAAATGCGATGATGGCACCCGAGAACATGCGCCGCGACCTGACCATCGGCACGCGGCAGCAGGTGATCGACCGGATACGCCGCTACGAGGATCTGGGCTTCGACGAGTTCTCGTTCTGGATCGACAGCGGGATGAGCGGTGAGCGCAAGCGCGCCTCGCTCGCCCGCTTCATCGACGACGTCATGCCGGCGTTCGGGTGAGGCGATGAGGGATCTGCCGCACTACCGGCTGTTCATCGACGGTGCCTGGGTCGATGGCGCCGCGGGCCAGGAGATCATCTCGAAAAACCCGGCGACGGGCGAGGGCTGGGCCCGCATCGCCTGCGCCGCACCCGCCGATGTCGACCGTGCCATCGCCGCGGCGGCGCGGGCGCTGGACGAGACGTCATGGCGCGACATGACACAGACGGCTCGGGGCACGCTGCTCTATCGCCTCGCCGAGCTGATCGAGACCAATGCCGAGCGGATCGGGCGCATCGAGACGACCGACAGCGGCAAGCTGGCCGCCGAGACGGTGGCACAGACGCGCTATGTCGGCGCGTACTACCGCTACTATGCAGGTCTCGCCGACAAGATTGAAGGCGCGGTGCTGCCGATCGACAAGCCCGACATGCATGTCTTCACCACGCGCGAGCCGATCGGCGTGGTGGCCGCGATCGTGCCCTGGAACGCGCAGATGTTTCTGACCGCGACCAAGCTTGGCCCGGCGCTGGCCGCAGGCTGCACCGTGGTGCTGAAAGCCTCGGAAGTCGCGCCTGCGCCGATGCTGGAGTTCGCCCGGCTGATAGAGGAGGCAGGGTTTCCGCCGGGCGTCGTCTCGGTCATCACCGGCGACGCCGAGAACTGCGCCATCCCGCTGACGCGCGATCCGCGGATCGACCGTATCGCCTTCACCGGCGGGCCGGAGACGGCGCGCAATGTGGTGCGCAATTCGGCCGAGAACCTGGCCGTGACCACGCTGGAGCTCGGCGGCAAGTCGCCGGTCCTGGTCTTCGCTGATGCCGATCTGGAAAGCGCTGCGAACGGCCTCATCGCGGGGAATTTCGGCGCCTCTGGCCAGTCCTGCGTCGCAGGCTCGCGCGCCTTCGTGCAGCGCGAGGTGGTCGAGCCGCTGACCGCCATGATCGCCGAGCGGGCCGCGGACGTCATCATCGGCGACCCGCAGCAGGCGGCGACCCATCTTGGCCCGCTCTGCACGCGAGCCCAGGTCGAGCGGGCGGAGGCGACGTTGGCGCGCGCCGTCTCGCAGGGCGCGCGGATCCGCGTCGGAGGCCGGCGCGTCGAGCGGCCGGGCAACTACTTCATGCCCACGCTGGTCGAATGCCCCCACAGCGGGATCGAGACGCTCAAGGTCGAGATGTTCGCCCCGGTGATGTCGGTGATGTCCTTCGATACCGAGGAGGAGGCAGTCCACTTGGCCAATGCATCGCCTTTCGGCCTTGGCTCGGGCATCTTCACCCGCGACGTGGGTCGCGCCCACCGGGTAGCGCGCCGGCTCCGGGCGGGCATCTGCTGGGTCAACACCTATCGTGCGGTCTCGCCCATCGCGCCCTTCGGCGGCTTCAACCAGTCGGGCTATGGGCGCGAGGCGGGGGCCGAGGCGATCCTCGACTACACCCGGACCAAGACGACCTGGATCAGCACTGCGGCGACGCCGATGGCCAATCCCTTCGTCATCCGCTGATCTTCGCGGTCAGCCTAACTGCGACCGCCGCGCCGCGTCGACCTGAACGCGCAGCGTCGTGCCTCAGCGTCGTGCCCCGGCGCGCTTGATGTGTGTCAGAGAAACCTGACATCTAATGACGTAACGCTGAGGCGACAAGATGGAGGTCGCCGTGCGGATCGTTCTCGTTCACCCGAACTATCACTCTGGCGGCGCCGAGATCGCCGGCAACTGGCCCCCCGCCTGGGTCGCCTATCTAGCGGGTCACCTGCGTGCCGTCGGCTACGACGACATCCACTTCATCGACGCGATGACCAACGACCTGCCCGACGAGGCGCTAGCCGAGCGGCTTGCCGCGCTCCGCCCCGATGTCGTCGGCACCACGGCGATCACGCCCTCGATCTACAAGGCCGAGCGGGTGCTGGAGATCGCTCGCGACGTCTGCCCGGACGCGATCCGCGTGATCGGCGGCATCCACGCGACCTTCATGTACAAGCAGGTCCTGTCCGAGGCGCCCTGGATCGACGTGATCGTGCGGGGCGAGGGCGAGGAGATCTTCCAGCAGCTCATCCTGACCATCGCCGAGGGCCGCTGGCCGGAGGATCGGCGAACGATCCACGGGCTGGCCTTCCGGGACGGGGCGCAGATCGTGGCGACCCAGGCCGCCAGCACCGTCAAGGACCTGGACGGGATCGTGCCCGACTGGTCGCTGCTGGAATGGGAGAAGTACATCTACATCCCCTTGGGCGTGCGCGTGGCGATCCCGAACATGGCACGGGGCTGCCCGTTCACCTGTTCCTTCTGCTCGCAG
>JBCCSW010000204.1:0-7647 GCA_039199465.1 Pseudomonadota bacterium | reverse complement strand
GGGCCGCCGCGAGGGTCTTGTACATCACGAGGCCTGAGGGTGCGGCGAGGAGCCGGCCCGTGGCGTTACCGCCTGCATCCTTCTCGATGATCCCGCCGGGATAGGTCGGGTGGCCGGGCTGGTCGTAGCCGTACCACTCCACCGCCTTGGTGTTGAGGAGCGTCAGCTTGTAGAGGTGGTGGATCAGCACCGGGTGGTTCGGCGCCACGGCATCCAGTTCGGCCACCGTCGGCAGGCGCTTCTCCTTGAACTGGAACTCGCTGAAGCCTCCGGCGACGCGGATGAACTGCCCCTCGGGCGTCCGGTCGGCCTGCGCGCGCAACAGGCCCAGCGCCTCCTCAAGGCTGTCGACGCCGTCCCAGCGAACCTCGAGATTATAGTTCACGGCGCCGCGGATCGCGTGGGTATGGCTGTCGTTGAGGCCCGGGATCACGCGCTGGCCGCGCGCGTCGATCACCTGGGTGAAGAAGCCGATCAGCCCGCTCACCTCGGCCTCGCTGCCGACCGCGATAAAGCGGCCGTCGCGGATGGCGAGCGCCGTCGCCTCGGGCCGCGCGGGGTCCATCGTGGTGATCCGGCCGTTCACCAGCACCAGATCGGCGGCATCACCCGCCGTCTGCGCGCGGCCGATGCCAGCGCCGAGGGCGAGCGCGCCGGCGGCCGCACCGCCCAGCGCCAGGGATTTGCGTCGTGTCAGTCGCATCTGCTCATGCCTCTTCAGGGGGACGCCGGGGCGGCCAGCCCGCCCCGGCCGACGACGTCATGCGGCCTTCCCGGCCTCGGAAGCGTGCTCGCCCAGCGCCCATTTCGAGAAACCGACCTGGATGCCGTAGGGCGAGTGGCGGTGGAGGATGTCCATCACGCCGCCATAGGTCTCGCTGCGCGCCCAGTCCTGCTGCAGCTCGAACACGGTCTGGAAGGTCGTCACCGGGACGGCGCCGGCCGCGATCAGGCGTTGGGCGGCGCGCTCATGCGCCTCGACCGAGGTGTCGCCGCAGGCGTCGGTCGGCACATAGATCTCCAACCCCTCGGCCAGCATATCGAGGCTGGGGAAGGTCACGCAGGCGCTGGTCCAGAGACCGGCGAGCACGATCTTTTTCCGCCCGGTCGCGGCGATGGCGGCCCGGAAATCCGCATCCAGCCACGCGTTGATCGAGGTCCGGTCGATGATCTCGAGGCCCGGGAACAGCTCGGCCACCTCGGCCATGAAGGGCCCCGAGAAGCTGTCTTTCGCGACCGTCGTCAGCACGGTCGGCAGGCCGACCACGCGCGCCGCCAGAGCCAGCGCCTGAACGTTGTGCATCACCGTCAGCCGGTCGTGGCTCTGCACGCCTTGATACATTGCCGGCTGGAAATCGATAAGCACCAGCGCACAATTGTCGGGTGTCAGCATCTCGGTGAGTTTCGTCATCGCAGATCTCCTCTCTGTCGATCATGATCGGTAAGAGGCTGAGTAGAATTGGTTTTGCTACGCCTCTGCGGCGACGGAGCTGCGACAGGGGTTGGGCATGACTTCCATTCCGAAACCAAGCCTTGCATGGATGTGCGATGAATAAGGCGGAGATCGGCGTTACGCGGATCTCGGGCATCGACGTCGCCGCGGATCGCTTCGTCAGCGTCAACGGCCCGCCGATCACCGAGATGACGGGATGGGGCCTGACGGTCCGCACGGCCGAGGCCGAGTACCATCTGCATCCCGCGATCACCTACGAGCTGCACTATCAGCTGCCGTTCTTCGTGCTGGTGCACACCTTCAACGGCGCGCAGGGGCGCCTTGGCATGGGGACTGATCCGCTCGCGCCCTGGACGGCGGAGGGGCGTGGCAGCTGCCTGGTGCCGCCCGGGCTGCGCATGCGGATCGTCCAGGAGACGCCGCTCGAATTCATCGCGATCGGCATCGCGCCTGAACGCTTCGCGCGCATCGCGGCCGCCGCCGCGCCCGGATGGGAGGTGACGCGCGCATTCGCGAAGGTCGCCGATCCGGCGCTCGCCGCGATCTTTGGCGAGATCAGGCGCAGCATGATCGCCGAGACGGTGGCGACCGGCGGCTATCTCGACGCGCTTCTGGATGCCATGCTGGTGCGGTTGATCGGCTGGCACCTCGCGCCCTCGGCCGAGCGGGCGGAGGGGCCGGAGCGACTGGCGCCCGCCATAGCCCGCCGGCTCGCCGCCGCCATCGAAGCGGCGCTGCAGGGGCCGATCCGCGTGGCCGACCTCGCCGCGGCCGAAGGGCTCAGCCGGGCGCATTTCTCGCGCGCCTTCTCGCAGACCTTCGGGATGGGTGCGCGGGACTACATCCTGTCGCGCCGCATCGCCCGCGCGCGCACGCTCCTCACCGATACGGACCGCTCGGCGAGCGAGATCGCGATGTGCTGCGGTTTTGCCAATCCGTCGCATCTGACCACGGCTTTCCGGAACGAGATGGGGCTGACGCCCACCGCCTATCGGCGGGCGTTGAAGAAGGACTAGGCGGCGCGCGCAGTGATGCCGAAGCCGGACGACCCGGGACGCATGGTCCCGGGTCGGGTCGCACGCCTATTCGGCGGCGATCGGCGCGGCCGGCACCGGGTCGATCGTCGGGCCATGCGTCACGCGCTCGGGCGCCTTGTGGACCATGGTGTAGGCGTAATCGACGCCCATGCCGTAGGCGCCCGAATGCTCGCGCACGATGTCCATGCAGCCGTCATAGGTATCGCGCCGCGCCCAGTCGCGCTGCCACTCAAGCAGCACCTGCTGCCAAGTCACCGGCACCACGCCTGCCTGCACCATGCGGTCCATGGCGAAGTTGTGGGCATCCACCGAGGTGCCGCCCGAGGCGTCGGCGACCATGTAGATCTCGTAGCCGCCCTCAAGCATGGCGCTGAGCGCGAAGGTCGTGTTGCAGACCTCGGTCCAAAGGCCCGAGACGATGACCTTCTTTCGCCCGGCCTCGGCCAGCGCGTCGCGCACCTTCTGGTCGTCCCAGGAGTTCATCGAGGTCCGCTCCAGGATCGGATGCTCGGGGAACACGCCGAGCAGTTCGGGATAGGTGTGGCCCGAGAAGCTGCCGGTCTCGACCGTCGTGACGATCGTCGGGATCTCATACAGCTTCGCGGCCTTGGCGAGGCCCACGACGTTGTTCTTCAGCGTCTGGCGGTCGATCGACTGCACGCCGAAGGCCATCTGCGGCTGCTGGTCGATGAAGATCAGCTGGCTGTTCTGCGGGGTCAGGACTTCAAGCTTTTCACGAGCCATGGTGCTCTCCTTTCGCTTCGTCGGTCAGTCGGTCGGCCAAGCGCGGTCCCGAGGCTGCGAAACAGCCCCGAACGGCGCGGTCGATAGTGATCGTCCGGCAGGCAGGCGTTCGGATCCCCGCATGTCCCGACCCCAGGTCGGCGGGATCGGGTCGACGGTCTCGGTGGCCTCTCGGCGCGGAACCTGTCGCCGGACACGCCCTGCGACAAACGATCCTTTCTTGCCCGATGGTTTAGCTGGGCTAGCTCACGGCCATGCCGCTTCGCCGCCTGCCTGCGCTGGGTTCGCTTCGCGCCTTCGAGGCGGCAGCGCGGCTGTGCTCCTTCAAGGCGGCGGCGGCGGAACTGGCGGTCACGCCAGGCGCCATCAGCCAGCAGATCCGTGGGCTTGAGCAGGATCTGGAGGTCAAGCTGTTCCGCCGTGCCGTCCGCTCGGTCAGCCTGACCGAGGCCGGGCGACAGCTGCAGCCGGCTCTGACCGCGGCGTTCCTGCAGATCCGCGACGCCGTCGATCAGGTGCGCCCGCGCGCCCAGGCGTCGCTCCGCGTCGACTCGAGCGGGCCGATCATCAGCAAATGGCTGCTGCCGCGGCTGCACCGCTTTGCCGAGCGCTATCCCGATCTCGGCGTGACGATCCAGTCCAACAACGGCCTCTCGGACATTGCCTCCGGCGCGGCCGATGTCGCGATCCGGTTTACCCACCGGCCGGGCCCGGACCTGTTCGCCGCCAAGCTCTGCGCCGAGCATGTGCTGCCGCTGGCGAGCCCCGAGCTCGTCTCGCGGCTCGACCTGCGTGCGCCCTCGGACATGGCGCGTGCGCCGCTGCTGCACGACACCAGCGCCGAGGTGTTCGCCGACCCGCCCGACTGGCCCTGTTGGTTCGAGCGCGCGGGCCTCGACCCGATGGGGGCACAGCGCGGCATGCGCTTTGACCGCCATGCCGCCGATCACGCCATCGATGCCGCGGTGAACGGCGCGGGCGTCGTGCTCGGCCGCGGCTTCCTCGCCCGGACGGACATGCTGGAGGGGCGACTGGTCTCGCCCTTCGGCCCAGCCCTGCCCATGGCCGTCGGCTACTATGTCGTCTGTCGGGCGGGTCTGGAGACGCGCCCCGATCTCGCCGCCTTCATCAACTGGATCAGAGACGAGAGCGCCGCGACCGCCCGCTGCTGCGCGGCCTAGCCCGATCGACACCGATCCACCGGTCATGGCTGCAGCTCCACCAGCAGGAACTGCGTATCCGCCAGCGCGTGCAGGCTCATTTCCTCGGCATCGGTCAGCGAGAAGCCGTCGCCCGCGTCGACCCTGTGCGGACCTGTCGTCAGCGCGCCGGCGATCACCTGCACCCAGACACCACGCAACGGCGCGATGGCATGGCGGAGGCAACGCCCGGCGCGTAGGCTGCCCATGAACACCCTCACGTCGCGATGCAGGGCCAGCACCCTGACCTCGCCCGTGCCTGTGCCCGCGCCCGTGCCTGTGCCCGTTCCCGCCGCAATCAGGCGAAGCGGGGTATCCGCATCCAGTGCCACTGCGCCCAGTACCTCGCTGCGAGGGGCGAGATCGTCGCGCTCGGGCACGATCCAGAGCTGCAGGAAATGCAGTGGTTGCACGCCCGAAGCATTGCCGATCCGACGCCGCGTGCCCGTGCCCGCGGAAAGGAGATGCGCCGCGCCGGGCCGGAGCAGCGCGATCGCACCGGCGCTGTCACGGTGCTCTATCGTCCCGTCGACCACGATCGACAGGATCTCCATGTTGGCGTGCTCGCGCATGGGGAAGCTCGTGGCCGGCGCCAGGCGGTTCTCGTTCAGCGCGCGCAAGGGCCCGAAGCCCATATGCCGCGCATCGAGATACTGACCGAAAGAGAAGCTGTGCCTGGCATCCAGCCAGCCATTTCGCGTCGTGCCACGGTCATCTGAGGGTCGCATGGTCAGCATCTCGGCCAATCGCATCGGCTTGTCTCGGTACGCGACACAACTTCGGGATCATTGAAATCAGCGACAATCGATCATCCGATTGACAGACTGTCCCGCAATTCGGACAAATCGAGATGGATCGGTTCTCCGAGCTTCGCGCCTTCACCGCGGTGATCGAGGCGGGCGGCTTTTCAGCCGCAGCGCGCGAGATCGGGCAGTCACGCTCTGCGGTGAACCGCCTGGTGTTGGCGCTGGAGGAACGGCTGGGCGTCACCCTGTTGCACCGCACCACCCGTTCGGTCTCGGCAACCGGCACCGGTCAGGCGCTGTACGAGCGCGCGAGGCAGGTGCTGGATGACCTGGACGAGATCGAGAGCGCCGTCAGCTCGGCGCGGACCGAGCCGGTCGGCAAGCTGCGGATCAGCGCGCCGCTGTCATTCGGAGAGCTGCGCTTCTCGGAACTCGTCGCGGCGTTCCTGAAGCGTCATCCGCGCGTCGAAATCGAGATCAGTTTCGAGGCACGCCTGGTCGATCCGATCGCCGAGGGCTTTGACCTTGTCATCCGCGTGGCCGAGCCGGACGAGACGACGACGCTGGTCGATCACCGGATCATGGCGATGACCTATCTGCTCTGCGCGGCGCCGTCCTATCTGTCCGCCCGCGGTCGGCCGGAAAGCCCCGGCGCCCTGATCGGCCATGCCGCCCTGCACCAGCGACAGGACGGGCGCGAGACGAGCTGGACGCTGACGGGCCCCGACGGACCGGTGACCGTGCCGGTCCGTCCGGTGCTGACCTCGAACAATCTGGAAGCGCTGCTGACCGCCGCCGAGGCCGGCCTCGGCATCGCGGTCATGCCGCATTACGCCGTGCGGTCGGATCTGGAGGCGGGACGGCTGATCCATATCCTGCCCGACCACCAGCCGCCGCCGCGCATGCTGCAGGTGATCTACCCGCCGGCGCGCCACCTCTCGGCCAAGGTGCGCCTGTTCACCGAGTTCGTTGAGGACTGGTGCACCGGCGACGGCTGATCACCCGCCGCGCCGCCGGTAGCCGTCATCGCTGATGGGTCTGCCAGCGCGGCGAGCGCCAGGGCATGTCGTTGGCGGCGGGCAGGGCCGGCCGGCCAAGGATGTGATCCGCCGCCTTCTCGCCCGTCATGATCGACGGCCCGTTCAGGTTGCCGTTGGTGATGCGCGGGAAGATCGAGCTGTCGGCGACCCGCAACCCCTCGACCCCGATCACCCGCGTCTCCGGATCGACCACCGCGCCCGGATCGTCGCGCCGGCCCATCCGGCAGGTGCCGCAGGGGTGATAGGCGCTCTCCACATGCTCGCGGACGAAGGCGTCGAGTTCCTCGACGCTTTGCACCGCGTCGCCAGGCTGGATCTCATGCCGGACGAAGGGCTTGAACGCGTCCTGCGCGAAAACCTCGCGGGTCAGCCGGATACAGGTGCGGAAATCGATCCAGTCCTGCTCGTGTGCCATGTAGTTGAACTGGATCTTCGGCGCCTCGACCGGATCGGCGGAGCGGAGGGTCACATGCCCGCGCGAGGCGCTGCGCATCGGGCCGACATGGGCCTGGAAGCCATGCCCCTCCGAGGCCGCCTGGCCGTCATAGCGCACCGCGATCGGCAGGAAGTGGTATTGGATGTCCGGGTAGTCGATGCCCGCCCGCGAGCGGATGAAGGCGGCACTTTCGAACTGGTTCGAGGCGCCGTGGCCGGTGCGGGTGAACAACCACTGCGCGCCGATCAGCGCCTTTCCGAACAGGTTCCAGTAGCGATAGAGCGTGATGGGCTGGCTCGCGGCCATCTGGATGTAAAGCTCCAAATGGTCCTGCAGGTTCTGCCCCACGCCGGGCCGGTCGGCGACGACCTCGATGCCATGCTGGGCCAAGTGGGCGGCCGGGCCGATGCCCGAGAGCATCAGCAGCTTCGGCGAGTTGATGGAGGAGGCGGCGAGGATCACCTCGGCCTCCGCCGCGATCACCTCGACCTGCCCGCCGCGCTCGACCTCGACCCCCGTTGCGCGCCCCTCCTTGATCACGACGCGGCGGGCGAGGGCGCGCAGCATCGTGCAGTTCGACCGCTTGAGCGCTGGCTTCAGATAGGCGTTCGCGGCCGACCAGCGCTGGCCGCGAAAGACCGTCTGCTCCATCGGGCCGAAGCCTTCGCCCTTCTCGCCGTTGTAGTCGCCGGTCAGCTCATAGCCCGCCTGACGACCGGCCTCGACGAAGGCCTGGAACAGCGGGTTGTCGCGCGGGCCGCGGGTGACGTGCAGCGGGCCGTCTGTGCCGCGCCAGGCCGGGTCGCCGCCATGGCCGCCGCTGTCCCAACACTCCATGCGCTTGTAGTAGGGCAGCACGTCGGCATAGCTCCAGCCGTCGGCGCCCGCCTCGGCCCAGTGGTCGAAATCGCCCGGATTGCCGCGCACATAGACCATGCCGTTGATCGAGGAGGAGCCGCCGATCACCTTGCCGCGCGGACAGGCCAGCCTGC
>JBCCSW010000203.1:0-7681 GCA_039199465.1 Pseudomonadota bacterium | reverse complement strand
CCGGCGGCGACGTCCTCGGCACGGTGCCCGAGGGCCTGATCACCCACAAGATCATGGCCCCCTTCGATGTCGACGAGCCGCTGGAGGTCACCTGGGTCCGCGCCGGCAGCGTCACGGTGACCGAGCCGGTGGCGCGCCTCAAGGACGCCGCCGGGCGCGAACGGACGGTATGCCTGCAGCAGGACTGGCCCGTCCGCCTGGCGCTGCCGCGCGCCATGCTGCAGCGCCGCGCCTCGCTGAGGCTGTTCCCGGACGCGCCGATGATCACCTCGCAGCGGCTGATCGACACCTTCTTCCCGATCGCGCAGGGCGGCACCGCCTGCATCCCCGGCCCGTTCGGCGCAGGCAAGACGGTGCTGCAGAACCTGATCTCGCGCCATGCCGATGTCGACGTGGTGATCGTCGTTGCCTGCGGCGAGCGCGCGGGCGAGGTGGTGGAGACGATCAAGGAGTTCCCACGTCTCAAGGATCCCAAGACCGGCGGCTCGCTGATGGATCGCACGGTGATCATCTGCAACACCTCCTCGATGCCCGTCGCGGCGCGCGAGGCGTCGATCTTCACCGGCATCACGATCGGCGAGTACTATCGCCAGATGGGCCTGCGCATCCTGCTGATCGCCGACAGCACCTCGCGCTGGGCGCAAGCGATGCGCGAGACCTCGGGCCGGTTGGAGGAGATCCCGGGCGAGGAGGGCTTCCCCGCCTATCTCGACAGCGCGGTGAAGGGCATCTACGAGCGCGCGGGCACGATCCGCACCAATGACGGCACGGTCGGCGCGCTGACGATGATCGGCACGGTCTCGCCGGCGGGTGGCAATTTCGAGGAGCCGGTCACCCAGTCGACGCTGAGCGCGGTGAAGTGCTTCCTGGGCCTTTCGGCCGAGCGCGCCTACAAGCGCTTCTACCCCGCCGTCGATCCGCTGTTGTCCTGGTCGCGCTATCGCGAACAGCTCGCGCCCTGGTTCGCCGAGCATATGGGCCCCGACTGGACACCCCGCGTCGGCGAGATGGTGACGCTGCTGCAGCGCGGCAGCGAGATCGACCAGATGATTCAGGTCACCGGCGAGGAGGGCGTGACGCTGGACGATTTCGTGACCCAGCAGGCCTCGCGCTTTCTCGACATGGTCTATTTGCAGCAGGACGCCTTCGATGCCGTCGACGCCGCCGTGCCGATGGAGCGGCAGAAGGCGATGTTCGACCGTGTCCATGCGCTCGCGACACGCGGCTACGCCTTTGCCGACAAGGCGGCGGCGCGCACGCATTTCACGAAGCTGACCGGCCTCTTCAAGAACCTAAACTATGCCGAGCCCGGCTCGACCGAGGCTGCCCGTCTCAGCGACGAGATCGACGCCCTGGACCGCACGATCCCGGTCATCGCCACCGCCGCGTCGGCGATCGAGCCCTAGGCTGACGGTTCAGAGACGGCGCCCCGGTCGGCCGATGGCGGCGTCCGAGAAGCCAGCCGTTGCAGATTTTGGGATTTTCTCGAATATTACTTTCGGGATTGTCGAAATCGCCGAGCAGCGCCGCCGATGCTCAAGACCGCGACGGACAGGGACCTCAGCCTCAGGTGGCTCGAGCTTTTCCAGATCTGTGCCACCAAGGGCTCGCTACAGGCGGCGGCGAAGGAGACGGGGCTCTCGGTCAGCACCGTTTCGCATCATCTGCGCAGCCTGGAGCAGTCGCTCGGGGTGGAGCTGTTCAACCATGCCCGCCGGCCGATGGTGCTGACCTCGAAGGGCCATGCCTTTCTGCGCAATATCGAGGACGCGCTCTATGCCATCCGCAAGGCGCGGGCCGAAGCCGCGGCGGGCAGCATCGGCGATGCCAGCTTCCTGCGCATCGGCACGATCGAGGATTTCGACAGCGACATCACGCCGGCATTGGCCGTCTTCCTCGCCAAGGCGATGCCCGACTGCGGCTTCGTCTACCAAACCGACACCAGCCACGCGATCGTCGAGCAGTTGCGCGACCGGCAGCTTGACCTCGGCATCACGGCGAGCCCTGCCGAGCGGTCGAAGGACCTGATCGACCGGCCGCTGTTGCGCGACCCCTTCATCGTCGTCTCGCCCAGAGCCATCGAGGCACCTGTCGAGGCCATCGTGGCCGGCGAGACGCCGCTCCCGTTCCTGCGCTTCTCGCGCAACCTGATGATCGCCCGTCAGATCGACGCGCAGCTTCGCAGGCTCGGCGTGGCGTCGCCGCACCGCTTCGAATGCGCCAACAACCAGACGCTGATGGCGATGGTCGCGGCAGGGGCGGGTTGGGCGATCACCACGCCGCTGCTCTTCGCGCGGGCCAAGCGGTTCCAGCCGAAGCTCGGGCTGCATCGTTTCCCAGGCAAGAGCTTCGCGCGGACCCTGTCGATCGTGACGACGCCCGACTGCTCGAAATCGGTGCGCGAACTCGTGGAGAACCGGGTGCGCAGGCTGATCCGCGACCGCGCCCTGTCGGCGATCCACGACACGGCCCCATGGCTGAAGGACAGCTTCGCCCTGATCGATTGAGCGCGCCGGGCAGATCGGCATATGGCAGGTCAGCGGATTGGGAAGCGCGCCCGGATCTCGTCGTCCTGCGCCTCGCTCAGATAGGACGGGCGATGCGTCTCAAGGATCTCGCGCGCCTTCAGGCGGGCCCGCGACCAGGCATCGGTGGCGCCCTTCTCGGCCCAGGCATTGGGCGCGTCGCGATCGGCGAGGGAGGGATAGAAATAGTCCCGCTCCATCGCCGAATAGGTCTGCTGGTCCGACAGGAAGTGCCCCTCGCCCAGCACCGCCGCGCAGATCGCGTCGACGCCCAGCGTCTCCTCGCTGACCTCGATCCCTCGCAGCGCCCGGTAGGTGTGCGAGTGCATCTCGTCATCCAGCACGAACGCCTCGAAACTGGCGCCGAGCAGCGATGCGGTCATGCCCGAGCTTTCGTAGATCAGGTTGCCGCCGGCCAGCGCTGCGGCCATGGAGGTGATGCCCTTCTCCATCCCGTGCTGGGCATCGATCGCCTTGGCGTCGGTCATCGACGACGCGACCCCCGACGGCAGGCCCAGCCAGTTGGAGAGCTGCGCCGAGGCCGCGTTCAGCACCGCCGTCTCGCCGCTGCCGCCGGCGAAGGCACCGGTACGCAGGTCCACCACCAGCGGCCAGTTCGAGAACACCATCGGGAAGCCGGGCCGGATCGCCTGCACCATGACGAGGCTGGCCAGCGTCTCGGCGAGCGACTGCGCGAGAAAGCCCGCCAGCGTGGCGGGTGCGGTCGCCCCGGCCTGCGCCGCCGTGATGCAGGACATGGGCACACCGTGACGAATGCAGGCATAGACCACGTCGACCGCATCCTCGCCAAAGCGCATGGGCGAGATAACCGGGCTGATATGCGCCTTCATGAAGGGTCGCCTGGCATATTCGCCGGGGCCGCCGGCCGCGATGTCCAGCATCTCGACGATCCGGTCGAGATGGGGCGCCAGCGTGATCGAGGTCGCCGTCGGCTTGGTGGTGTTGCGGATGAGCGCATAGACCGTGTTGACGTCGAGCTCGAACAGATCCGGCACATCCGTCGCCACGCAGCAGCGCGTGAACCAGCTGATATTGGCGAGCGCGTCCTGCAGCCGCGTGAAATCGTGCAAATCCTGCAACGTCGAGGGGCGGTAGAGTCCGCTCTCCATATCCAGCGTCTGCACCGCGGCGCCGCCCGTGCCGAAATAGACCCGGTTGCCGCCGACCTGGATCGAGCGCTCGGGATCGCGGCCGTGCAGCGTGAAGGTCTTCGCGGCCTGGTCGATGGCCCGTTCCACGATGGCGGGTGGGAAGCGCAAGCGGTCGTCGCCGGCGTCCCGTGCGCCATAGCCCATCAGGTCCTGCCAGAGGCGGCGCGGGATCTCGCCCATGCCGAGGCGGTCCAACAGCTCCAGCGCGGCACCGTAGATACGCTGCAGCTCGGCCTCGGTCAGCGGCTTGTAGGTGCCGCCGATCTGGCCGGGCGGGCATGGATCGAGCTCGGGCTTGGCGGCACGCTTGGCGTGGCGGCCCTTGCGCCCTGCCCGCTTGGTGCGCACTGCCTCCATGCCCGTTCGCTCCCTCCGCGGCTGCGCCTTAGACAACGACGGCGGCCGCGACGGCGCAACGCGCACATGCTTGATCCCAAAACGCCGAAAAGCGATTTCGAAGATCTCGAAAATACATGCAGACCGTTGCCCGGGCGTTTGCCCTGCGCCTCAATGCAGCGCCGGATCGCACGAGGGACAGGCCATGAAATCGCGCACCAGGGTCGTTGTCATCGGCGGCGGGATCGCCGGCTGCTCGACGCTCTACCACCTGACGCAAGAGGGGTGGACCGACGTCGTCCTGGTGGAGCGTGACGAGCTGACCAGCGGCACCACCTGGCACTCGGCCGCGCAAGTCACGAATTTCGGCACCAACCAGACGATGGTGGGCCTCAAGTCCCACTCGATCCGGCTTTACCGCGAGCTGGCCGAGGATCCCGATTACCCGATCAACTATCACCACGGCGACGGCGGCATCCGGCTCGCCAATACCGAGGCACAGATGCAGGGCTATCGGCATTTCGCCTCGATGGCCCGCGGCATGGACGTGCAGTTCGAGGTGATCGATGCCGCGGAATGCGCCCGGCGCCACCCGCTGATCGCGACCGATAACCTGATCGGCGGACTGTGGGACCCGATGGACGGCGATATCGATCCCGCACAGCTCTGCCAGGCGCTGGCCAGGCGGGCGCGGCGCGCAGGCGCCGAGGTCTATCGCCAGACGGCGGTCACGGGCCTGACCCAGCATGGCGACGATACCTGGACCGTCCATACCGCCAAGGGCGAGATCGACTGCGATATCGTCGTGAACGCCTGCGGCTACCGGGTAAACGAGGTCGGCGCGATGATGGGCGTGCACCATCCCGTAGTGTCGATGGAGCATCAGTACTTCGTTACCGAGGAGATCGCGGCGATCCGCGACGCGGGCCACCGCATGCCGCTGCTGCGGTGTCCGATCTCCGACTACTATTGCCGGCAGGAGCGCAACGGCCTGCTGCTCGGCTTCTACGAGCAGCGCTGCAAGACCTGGGGCATGGACGGCATCGACCCCAACTTCACCAACGCGCTCTGCCCCGACGATCTGGACCGGGTGACCGACGTGCTGGAGGGTGCCTTCGCCCGCATGCCGGCGCTGATGGAGGTCGGCATCCACACCGTCGTCAACGGGCCGATCACCTATACCATCGACGGCGCCCCGCTGGTCGGCCCGATACCCGGCAAGCGCAACGCCTTCTGCATCATCGGCCTGCGGGCGGGGCTGGGCGAGGGTGGCGGCCATGGCTGGCTGCTTGCCCAGCAGATCGTGCATGGCGAGGCCTGCTACGACACCTGGGTATTGGACCCGCGGCGCTTCACCGGCCACGCCAATGTCGAGCTGACCGCGCTGAAGGCGGTCGAGGATTATCAGAACGAGTTCCGCTTCCACTTCCCGCACGAGCATCGCCCCGCCGGACGACCGGCCAAGACCACGCCACTGACGCCGGTGCTGCAGGCCGCGGGCGCCGCTTTCACGGTGGTAAACGGGTGGGAGCGGGTCGAATACATCAAGCCGATGCCCGAGTTCCATCCGCGCCTAGGCTTCGGCTTCGACGAGACCTTCGACATCGTCGCGGCCGAGGTCGCCACGGTGCGCGACAGTGTCGGCCTCTGCGAGGTGAACGGCTTCAACCGGCTGGAGATCACCGGCCGCGACCGCCATGCCTTCCTGGATCGGATGCTCTGCGGCCGGGTGACCCAGCGCCCTGGCCGCGTCGGCCTCGGCTATCTGCTGAACCACCACGGCATGGTGAAATGCGAGGCGACACTGGCCAACCTGCCCGCAAGCGACCGGGGGCCTGGGCGGACATGGTACGGCTCGGCTGCGGCGAGCGAATTCCACGACATGGACTGGCTCCGTGCCCATCTCCGCCCAGAGGAGGATGTGCAGATCCGCTCGCTCACCAACGATCAGACGATCCTGGTGCTGGCGGGTCCGAGGGCGCGCGAGGTACTGGCCGGCTGCGCGCGCGGCGACTGGTCGCGCGAGGCGTTTCCCTGGCTCAGCGTGCGCGAGTGCTTTGTCGGCATCGCGCCTGCCACCGTCCTCGGCGTCAGCTTCTCGGGCGAGCTTGCCTATGAGATCCACGTGCCGAACGCCGCGCTCTATGCGGCCTATCTCGCGCTCCGCGAGTCCGGGGCGCGGTTCGGGATGCAGCTCTTCGGGTCGCGGGCGGTCGAGTCGATGCGCATCGAGAAGGGCTTCCTGCACTGGAAGGCCGACATCCTGACCGAGTTCGACCCGTTCGAGACCGCGCTCGACCGCTTCGTAAAGCTCGACAACACCGATTTCGTCGGCAAGGCGGCGCTTCTGGAGCGCCGATCGCAGGGCCCGCGCAAACGACTGGTCACGCTTGAGGTCGACACCAGGGACGCACCCGCGCATGGCGGCGCCTCGGTCATGAAGGGCGGCCGTGTCGTCGGCACCGTGACCTCGGGCGACTGGGGGCACCGGGTCGGCAAGAACCTGGCAATGGCCTTCGTCGAGCCAGATCTGTCGGCCATCGGAAGCGCCATCGACCTCGACATCTGCGGCGCGACGATCGGCGCGGCGGTGATCACGCCCTCGCCTTATGACCCCGGGTTCGAACGCTTGCGGGCATGAGCCCGGCCACCGGCTGGCTTTCCAGCGCGGCGCAGCGAGGCTCCTACGTGCCGCCGGCGCTCATGGCCCTCGCTTCGGGGTGCGGGCATGGGGCCGGATCTCGTCCTCGTCAGCGATCAGCGCCTCGACGGCGTGGTTGAAGTCGCCGAGCGACGGGCCGAGATGGGTGATCCGCCCCGGCGTCGCGGAGAGACGCGGCAGCACGGCGGGCACCGTCACCGCGCCGACGGCCGGGTCGGTATCGGCGATCTTGGTCAGCATCTCGCGCGCGGCGAAATGCGGATCGGCGAAGATGTCGGCGATGCTGTTGATCGGCCCGCAGGGCACGTCGCCTTCGGTACAGAGCCGCACGACATCGGCCATCGGATGCCGGCGCGTGAAGGCCTCGACCAGCCCGTCGATCAGCGTGCGGTCCGCAAGGCGCTGCGCCGTGGTCGCATGGCTCTCGACCAGATCCGGTCGGCCCAGCACCTTGGCCGCCATGCGCGCCCACATCCGGTCGGTCGTGCAGGCGATGGCGACCCATTTGCCGTCGGCGCAGGGGAAATGGCCATGCGGGCAGGCATTGCGGGTCGACACGCCCTCGCGATCGCGCACGATCCCCTCGGCGCCGTAGAGCGGCGCAAGCTCGTCCAGCACCCGGAAGATCGACTCGTAGAGCGCCACGTCGATCACCTGGCCGCGCCCCGTCGCCTCAGCCGCCCGAAGCGCCAGCAGCACCCCGATGGCGCCGTAGAGGCCCGACACGTAATCGGCGAGCGAGGTCGAGCCCGGCGTCACCGGCGGCCCGCCGGGCAGACCCGCCAGATGCGACAGCCCGCCCACCGCATGGGCGATGCGCGCAAAGCCCGGGCGGTCGCGATAGGGGCCGGTCTGTCCGTAGCCGGACACCCTGAGGACCACGAGCGCGGGGTTGATCTGCAGCAGCGTCTCCGGGCCGAGGCCCCATTTCTCCAACGTGCCCGGCCGGAAGTTCTCGGCCACGACATCGGCGCGGCGGACGAGCT